>JAZSHA010000286.1:0-10718 GCA_045533025.1 Oscillospiraceae bacterium | reverse complement strand
CAAAACCAAAACACTTCCAGCAAGTATTCCGTCCATAATTCCCGCAGGTAGTAAAAACATCATTAATGATAATGTAATAATGCAGGTTATTACAGAAACAACTAATCCCCACATTTTATTCTTTAATAAACCTATTGCACCAATAAGCCTTAACACACCATATATTGCTGACATAACCATCATCATATGTAGGTTTTCTTGAAAATATGAGAGTTTAAATTCAAAATATTGCCCTATATCAAATTTATCCGTCCCTAAAACAAGTGCTGGTATCATAGCCAAAATACCACCAAGTTCCATAAAGCCGCCATGGATAATCATTAATATTGCAGCTATCTTATATTTTTTCATATTATAGTCCCTCCAATTATTACTTCACATCCGAAAGCGTAATACCATTCTCACCAAGCGGAATTTCGTGGTCAAGTCCAACAAACTTGCCGTTCTGCTGCCAGAGAACTTCCTTTACAAAGGCATATTTATCCTCGTCCCATGTCTTGAAATCGTCAAGGACAAGTCCACCTGTGTCGCCTGAGTTGGAATTGAAGCACCAGAATGTGTGATTGATTTTATTTTCCTTGATAAGCTGACGAAGGTAGGTCATCCATTTGAGGTTAGGGTCACGCATAAAGCCGCCCCACTCACCTATCAGTAATGGGGCGATATCCTGTTCCTGAATATAGAACCAGTTATCGTACCAACAATCTTTATAAAGACTGTCAAAGGTATATCCCCCCTTGAACCAAGGCTGTTCATAAACGGTTGGTCCGTAGTCGTGCGGTGAATAAACAAGCTTATTCTGATATTTGCCGAGGTCAACAGGATTATCCTTTACACCTCTGAGGTTACCGCCCCACCAAGTACAATAATAGTCACCCATATTTGTCGAGGAGAAGTCACCGTTCGATTTTACATCCTTAGGGTAAATTTCGATACCCTCAACCATTACAAGAACGTTAGGATTTTTGCTGAGTACGGCATTAGCAGCCTTTTCAGCAATGTATTTCCAGTTATCAGAGTCCTTGGAACCGTCCCATTTAGCTCTTGGCGATTCGTTCGCTTTTCCGTGAGGCTCGTTTTTTAAATCGTAAGCAACAATTGTATCATCATTCTTATAGCGTGCAGACATCCAAGAAAGTGAATCAAGGAAGTCCTGCTCAGTAATATTCCCCTCTGACCATATTGGCTTCATATGTCCCATAGCGTCAGTTTTAGCACTGTGAATATCAATCATAATCTTGATACCGTTTGCGCGACACTGACCTATTACATAGTCAAAAATTTCAAGGCTGTTCATACCAACGAGATACGAATTGGTTGCCTGATTGAAATTTGCATTAGGATAATTTCCATTTGACCAATTCTTGATAAGTTCTGTTGAAATAGGAATTCTAAGCAAGTTAAAGCCTCTGTCAGCAATTGATGAAATAGATGTATTCAAGTCACAAGCCCAGAGTCCATCAAAGGTGTTTGTGCCTGTATTGTATCCAAACCAGTTTATACCTGTGAGCCAAACTTCTTTACCGTCCTTATCAAGAATTTTGCTGCCGTCTGTATGAAGCCAGTCGTCTGTAGTCGGTGCAGGTACATCCTTAGCTTGCTTGATTTCGGGATTATTGTTTCCTACAGAACCACTGTTGGAATTATTGTTGTTATTACTGGAATTATTATTTGAAGAGCCTGCAACGGTTGTTGTACCATACTTTACAGTTGCATCGGAAGCGTCAATACTTCCTGCGTTGCACAAAATCATACCGAAAGTTCCTTCACTTCCGCTGTCTATTTTGGAATTATGCTCAACAGGGGTAACTGTAAGTGTTCCGCCCTTTACATCAATTTCGCAGTTCCAAAACTGGTCTATAGTTACACCTGATGCTGCCTTAATCGTAACAGTCCAGCTGCCGATTGATTTATCGGAATTATTTTTTACAACACCATCAAGCTGGGTGAATTTATCACTTCCGTTATCCCAGCTGTTTGCAGAATTTAGCTCAAGTGCAACATCATTACTTGAAGTCTGCTTATCATTTGAAGCTGGCTTTTTATCTGATGTTTGCTTTTTATCTTCTTTATTTGCTGTTTCAGCTTCGGTTACTTTTTCTGTTTCGGTTGATTTTTCAGTTATAACTTCCGTAACTGCGGTTTCGGGTGTATGTTCAGCACCTACAGCGCCATTACCGCCGTAAGGGTCATAGTTATCTGCAAAAGGGTCATAATCCTCATCAAAAAAATCTACAACTTCTGTTGCAGAACTTTCTATTGTTTCGGAAATCTCAATCTCTGTCGATTTTGTATCTGAGGCAATTGTATCCGTATCATGTTTACCGCAGGCTGAAAATGCCGTAAAAATCATTACAGCAGACAAAATTAATGCCAATCTTTTTTTCATATATATTCACCTTTCGTTAATCTATCTTCCAATCAATTGGCGCCATACCTTGGCTTATAAGAAAATCATTTGTTTTTGAAAAATGCTTGCAGCCAAAAAATCCATTGAATGCTGATAACGGGCTTGGATGTGCAGCCTGTAAAATAAGATGTTTCGGATTAGTTACAAGCTTCATTTTCTGCTTAGCATTATTACCCCAAAGGATGAAAACTATAGGTTGTTCACGCTTATTCAGCAATTCAATTACTTTGTCCGTAAAAATTTCCCAACCCATATTACGATGAGAATTAGCTTGTCCGCCTCTTACAGTCAGCACTGCATTCATCATCAGAACACCGTTATCTGCCCATTTTTTCAGATAGCCATGATTTGCAGGAGGAATACCCAAATCAGAATATAGTTCCTTATACATATTCTGTAAGGACGGCGGAATTGCTACACCCTTCTGCACGGAAAAGCAAAGGCCGTGCGCCTGTCCTGGACCGTGATATGGGTCTTGTCCGATAATAACTGCCTTGACATCAGAATATGATGTAAATTTCAAAGCATTGAATATATCATACATATTAGGATAAATCTGATATGTAAAATATTCTTTTTTCAGAAATTCACGCAACTTAAGATAATATTCCTTTTCAAATTCATCTTTGAGAAGCTCGTCCCATTCATTTCCTATATTAACCATTTATATACCTTCCCTGTTTCGGATTTGCACAAATGCTGCGTCAAGTAACGCAATGGTATCATTCCATCTTATATCAGATGTTTCTGCACCGAATACTATACATACTACATCGTGGTCAAAACGCTTTGCTGTTGCGACAACACAGTACCCTGCCTGGTCAGTCATACCTGTTTTAAACCCATTTGCGTACATATAGTAGCAATCGCTGTATTCATGGAGAAGCTTATTTGAGTTTTCCCACGAAATTTCTTCACCAGATACAAATGTTGCATATGTACTCGCCTTACCCGCTGACTCCATAAGTAATGGTTTTTGACGGGCATAAAGTGAAATTTTTAACATATCTAATACAGTTGTATAGTGATTATCATTATGAAAGCCATCAGGTGCTGTGAAATGTGTATTTTCAGCGCCTATATACATAGCTGCTCTATTCATTTCATCAACAAATGTCTGAACTGCCTTTTCTGTTGTTATCATATCATTACCTGCAATAACACGTCCCACATTTGCTGCAGCAACATAAGAAGCATCATTGCCTGACGGAAGAATAATGGCATCTATCATCGTAGGCAAATCAAGTATACTTCCCTTATTTACAAAAGCAAGGCTTGATTCAGGGTGAACGTAGTTCAGTTCGTCACCCGCAGTAAACTGAAAATCCTCAGCAACATTATCAAGAACAACTGCTGCCGTCAGTATTTTGGTTGTACTTGCAGGATAACACTGCTGGTCTGCATTCTTGGCATACAGCACCTCATCTGCCTGAATATCGTAAACTATCGCGGCTTCGGAACGAATAATCATATCGATAGGATATTCATTTTTAAGCTTTGGCTGCTTAATTTTATACTTAACAAGTTCCTCATCAATTTCAATATTGTCAATATTTATTGCAGCATCAGCACTATCGGTATCCTGAAGCTTCTCACCGTCTGCATCAGTTTCTTCCGTAACGTGATAATAATTCTCAGCATTGACAGTTAAAGGACGCTCCAATGATTTATTGAATTGAATTACGGCAATTACAGAACCTACAATTAATGCTACTGCTAAGAATGCTCTTACACGGGCATAAAAAATTCTTCTCTGCCTCTTTTTCTGTGCATTTATTTCCTTTGAGGAACGGGCTTTTTTATTCATAAAGTTATAACACCTTTCAAAACTATACATTTATCCATAATAAATATAGTAACATAATTTCACTATATTTTCAAGAGAATTTTGTCAATTTATCATTATTTTAAATACCGATTAATTGACAACACTAATAATATGTGTTAATATATTTTTTGTAAATTTACTTAGAAGGAAGTTGAAAACGTTGTTTGTATCATTCATTTTATTAATCGTTGGTTTTATTTTGCTTGTAAAAGGTGCAGATTTTTTTGTTGAGGGCAGTTCCACAATTGCAAAGTACTTAAAAATTCCATCTATTATTATTGGTCTTACAATTGTAGCTATGGGTACAAGCGCACCTGAAGCTGCGGTAAGTATTATTGCAGGTATAAATGGTTCAAACGATATTGCTATAAGTAACGTAATTGGTTCAAATCTTTTTAATCTTTTAGTTGTAGTAGGTATAAGTGCTGTTATTAAGCCTATATCAATTCAAAATCAAATTATCAAAAAAGATTTTCCTTTTATGCTTATGGCAACAATCGTTCTTATTGTTATGTCATTTGATGTTGTTCTTGGAAGCAGCACAACAAATGTTATTACAAGAGGTGAAGCAATTATTCTTCTTGTATTTATGTGCCTGTTTATGTATTCAGTTGTTTCTTCTGCGCTTCAATCCAGAAAAAATTCTACTGAGAATGATACGGAAAAGCCAAAACATAGTATACCTATAAGCATTATTTTAACTATCGGCGGTCTTGCAGGAATTATTATCGGCGGACAGTTTGTTGTTGACAGTGCCGAAAAAATTGCTCTCGGATTTGGTATGAGCGAAACTCTTGTGGGTCTTACAATTGTTGCTGTAGGCACTTCCCTTCCTGAGCTTGTTACAAGTATCGTGGCTGCTAAAAAGGGAGAAAGCGATATTGCAATTGGAAATGTTGTAGGTTCAAACATTTTTAATATTCTTTTTGTTCTTGCTGCTTCCGCTGTAATCACACCAATGGGAATAAATGCACTTTGTCTCACTGACCTGATTATTCTTATTGCTGCTTCAATTCTTACTTATATTTTCTGTATTACCAAAAATAAAGTTAATCGAGTTGAAGGTGCTATTCTTACTGGATTATATGTTATTTATCTTGCATACGCAATTATCAGATAAATGTCTTAATAGAAAGGTACAAATCAATTATGTTAAATAAATCTGTAAAAGTTGCAGCTATCCACGATTTATCAGGTATAGGCCGCTGCTCTTTATCAGTAATTCTCCCAACGCTTTCAGCTTTGGGAATACAGGTTTGTCCTGTTCCCACGGCAATTCTTTCCGCACATACAGGCGGATTTGGTGAAGTCGTACTGAGAGACCTTACTGACTATATATCTCCCTCACTTGAACACTACAAACAGCTTGATTATAAGTTTGATTGCATATACAGCGGATTTCTTGCCTCAACCGCACAAATTGACCACTGCCTTGAATTTTTTGAGCATTACAGATACGCATTAAAGGTTGTTGACCCAGTAATGGCAGACCATGGTAAGCCTTACAAAACCTGCACACCTGAGCTTCGCTCACGAATGAAGGAATTGGCTGCAATCGCTGACATAATAACTCCTAATATAACAGAAGCTGCTATTCTGCTTGGAGAAAATCCTATGCAGGCAGATGTTTCCATTCAGCAAATCAAAAGTTATCTTGTACGACTTTCTGAAATCGGACCGAAAATTGTCGTAATTACAAGTGTTTTTTCTGACGGTAAAGCATATAACGTCGGTTATGACCGTGAACATAGCAAGTTCTGGAAAATACCATATAACGTAATCAGCGCCAACTATCCCGGCACGGGAGATGTATTTGCAGCAGTTCTTACAGGTTCTATTCTGCGTGGTGACAGTTTGCCTATTGCTATGAACAGAGCAACCGCTTTTCTGGAACGTGCAATAAAAACAACGTACAGCTATTCTACAGATACACGTGATGGGATTATGCTTGAAAGCTGTCTTGATTTTCTTATTTCAAATCCTACGCTTTGTGATTACGAGCAAATGTAAGGAGAGATTTTTATAAGTAACCTTAATATTGTTCTTGTTGAACCTCAAATTCCTCAGAACACGGGAAATATTTCAAGAACCTGTGCTGTCACAGGTGCGAGACTTCACCTTATAAGACCACTTGGCTTTGAAGTAACCGACAAAAATCTGAAACGTGCAGGGCTTGATTACTGGAATGAATTAGATATCACATATTATTATAGTCTTGATGACTTCTTCAGTAAAAATTCTGGAAATTACTTTTTCTTTACGACTAAGGGCAGAAATACATACAGCGATATTGAATACCCTGACAACTGCTATCTTTTTTTTGGACGTGAAGATGCAGGTTTACCCGAAGACTTACTTGTAAAGCACCCTAATGAATGTTTAAGAATACCTATGAGACCTCGGCTAAGAAGCCTTAATTTATCTAATTCTGTAGCAATTGCTGTATATGAGGTTTTACGGCAATGGGACTTCCCCGAACTTGCCTCGGAAGGCAAGCTGACTCAATATAATTGGGATTAAAACTGCAAAAATCCGTCAAGTTTTATATTCTTGACGGATTTTTTTCTATTATGTCTTGAATATTGCAGAAAAATCTGTTACAATAAAGTGATATATAATGAAAGGCAGAGTTTGAGTATGATTTCAAAATTCACTAACCTTATTGACCTGAATGATATGCCTGTCAGCTGGTGGAACAAAGTTATTGAGCTTGGTGCGAAAATTTCTGATAATCCTTCTGCTTATGCGCACGAATGTGACGGAAAAATTATGGCAACACTTTTTTATGAGCCATCTACAAGAACACAGATGTCCTTCCAGACTGCTATGCTCAAGCTTGGCGGTACAATAATCGGATTTGACAATCCAGCAACATCATCTGTTTCAAAGGGTGAAAACCTCAAGGACACTACAAAAATTGTATCAAGCTACGCCGATATTATGGTTATGCGTCACCCTCTTGAGGGTTCTGTAAAGGCAGCTGCACTTACAGCCGATTGTCCTGTTATCAATGCAGGTGACGGAGGACATCTTCATCCTACTCAGACTCTTACTGACCTGCTTACACTTTCAAAGGAAAAAGGCAGACTTGATAATCTTACAATCGGTTTATGCGGAGATTTGAAAAACGGACGTACTGTTCATTCGCTATGTAAAGCACTTTCCTGTTACACTAACAATAAGTTTATACTGATATCAACACCTGAACTCAGACTTCCATTTTACATAAAAAGTATACTTAATGCTTCAAACTGTTCTTTCGAAGAAGTTGACTCTATTGAAGAAGCTATCGGAAAGCTTGACGTTCTGTATATGACACGAATTCAGCGTGAGCGCTTTGCTTCACCTGAAGAATATGAAAAGCAGAAAGACGTATACAGACTTGACCACGCTAAGATGCTCAAAGCACAGAAAGATTTATGTGTGCTTCACCCTCTGCCGAGAGTTGATGAAATTGCTATTGAGGTTGACGATGACCCAAGGGCGCTTTATTTCAAACAGGCAAAGTATGGTATGTATGTAAGAATGGCTCTGATTATTACCATTCTTAAAAATGAATATCCTACTAAACTTCTTGTAGGTAAAACAAGAACAGGAAATGAATGCAATAATCCAAACTGTATTACACATAAAGAAGCTTATTTACCCAAAAGCTTCCGTGGTATTGGTGATACGCTTGAATGTGAATACTGCGATGAACGTTTTTTACAGAAACACTAACTAAAAAAGATAACTCCACTTTCCTAAAAGAAAATGGAGTTATCAATTTGTTTTGTTATTGTATAATCAATTAGTCAACGATATATTCCTTAATCTTTGCAAAGAATTCGGAAGCGTCGTCTGTGTGAGCTTCGAGCTTGATTGGCTTGGAAAGGTCAAGGCTGAAGATACCCATAATGGACTTTGCATCGATTGCATATCTTCCGGAAATAAGGTCAACATCGTAGTCGCAGAGAGAAACTGTTGCAACAAAGTTCTTGACATCATTAATTGTACCTAACATTACTGTAGTCTTGTTCATAAAAATGACCACCTTTCTTACGTTGCGAGGCTTCAGAAATCATATTTTTTTCTTGTGATTCAAGCCTCTGAAATTGTTGCTTTTATTTACCTTTAAGGTATGTGCATAGCATATCACCTTTGAATTATTAAGTCAAGAGAATTTTGGAAAGTTTTTTTATTTTTGTAACAGTATAAATTTTCAAACAAAACGAAAAGGTTTTAATTTGTAATATTGCACAAAAAATATATGAGGTATTTATGAATATTTACTTTATAACTTTCGGGTGTAAGGTTAATTTATATGAAACCGAAAACATAAAACAGAATTTTATTAGGCATGGATACACTTTAGCTTTGGCGGAAAATGAAGCCGATATTTTTGTTATTAACTCCTGTACGGTTACAGGTGTAAGTGACAAAAAATTAAAAAAAGAAATCCGCAGACTAAAACGACAATACCCGTCATCAGTCATTGTTCTTACAGGCTGTTTTCCTCAGGCTTTTTCCGTGGAAGCTGAAAACATTTCAGAAGTTGATATTATTACGGGAACCAAAAGCCGCAATATTCTGCCTCGGCTGGTTTCGGAATATATTGCTGATCCCAACAGGAAAAACTGTGTTTTTCAATATGACCGACAGGAAGACTTTGAATTTATGTCTAATACGGGTTATGAAAATAATACACGCGCTTTTGTAAAAATACAGGACGGTTGCAATATGTTTTGCACATATTGTATTATTCCCTATTCACGAGGAAATTTTCGTTCAAAACCAATAAAGGATATTATTTCTGAGGTTGAACAGCTTGCTTCAGCAGGATACAAAGAAATTGTTCTTGTTGGAATTAATCTTTCATTTTACGGAATTGATTTAAAAAAAAGGCTCGTTGATGCAGTAGAAGCAGTTTGCACAATTGATGGTATTGAACGAGTAAGATTAGGTTCTATTGAACCTGAAATGATAACAGAAAATGACGTATTGCGGCTTGCAAAGCTAAATAAGCTTTGTCCCCAATTTCATTTATCACTTCAAAGCGGCTGTGATAAGACATTGAAGGCTATGAACAGACATTATCTCACTGCTGACTATAAAAAAATTGTAAATTTGTTACGTCAAAACTTCGAAAACTGCTCAATTACAACCGATATTATGGTTGGCTTCCCAGGAGAAACAGATGAAGATTTTGAACAATCTTTAAAATATGTTGAAGAAATAGGTTTTTCAAAATCTCATATTTTCCCATATTCTCCAAGAAAAGGAACAAAAGCTGCTGAATTTGAAAATCAGGTTCCCGAAAACGTAAAACATCAGCGTGCAGCACAAATGAGTGCTGTTACAGAAAAAAGTATGCACGAATTTCTTGAAAGTCAATTGGGAAAAGAGTTTCCTGTTCTTTTTGAACGAGAAAAAAGCGATGGGATTCATCACGGATTTACTCCGAATTACACACAAGTAAAAATTTTAACAAAAAATTCAGATAAAAGTTTGCGTAATCAACTTTTTTATGTTAAAATAATAGAGTTAGGAAAAGATTGCTGTATTGGCGAAATTTTATCTTAATATTAAGGAGCGTATAAATTATGTCAGTTTTTCGTATCTATGTTGAAAAAAAGCCCGAATATGCCGTTGAAGCAAAAAATTTGCTTTCCGACGTAAAAACGGCACTTCGTCTTGACAATCTCAGAAACATTCGTCTTCTGAACCGTTATGACGCAGAAGGTCTCAGCGATGCTGATTTTGCACTTGCTATCGGCAATGTATTTTCTGAACCCGCTGTTGACACTTGTACACGTACTATGCCTGAACTTAAAGATAATGAAACAGTTTTTGCTGTTGAATATCTTCCAGGTCAATTTGACCAGCGTGCAGACTCATGTGAACAGTGCATTCAGATTCTTACTCAGGGTGAACGATGCAAGGTTAAGAATGCCAGAGTTTATATTGTAGAAGGAAATCTTTCTGAAAATGAACTTACACAACTTAAAGCATACATTATTAACCCAGTTGAAAGCCGTGAAGCATCTCTTGAAGAGGTTGACACACTTGCTTCCGAATATGATATTCCTACAGAAGTTGAAACTCTCACAAATTTCATATATCTTGATGAAGTTGAGCTTTCAAACTTTATTACAAAATATGGTCTTGCTATGGATTTGGACGATATCAAGTTCTGCCAGAAGTATTTCAAGGAAACCGAAAAGCGTGACCCTACAATTACTGAAATCAGAATGATTGATACATATTGGTCTGACCACTGCCGTCACACTACATTCTCTACTATTATTGATGAAGCAACAATCAATGCAGACTATATTCAGAAAACTTATGATGAATACATCAATGTAAGAAAAGAACTTGGCAGAAGCGATAAGCCAATTACACTGATGGATATTGCTACTATTGGTGCAAGAAAGCTTAAGAGGGACGGAGTTCTCAAGGATTTGGACGAGTCTGAAGAAATCAATGCTTGTTCCGTTG
>JAZSHA010000012.1:0-15266 GCA_045533025.1 Oscillospiraceae bacterium | reverse complement strand
GTCCCATTGAAGCGACTACCTCATATCCGCTGCCCAGATATTTTTTTATTGTTTTAGCCTTTGCAGGCGACTCTACGATTACAAGTTTTGACATTTTTAATACCATTCCTTTCAAGCGTTTATCAACGCTGAGCTGAACTGCTGTTCAGCTTTTATATGTAAGCCGTTCAAGGCGGCGTTATTTCTTTTAATTTGCTGTATAGATATTTCCTGCCGCCGACCGTACAGCTCCTTCAATTTCAAGGTCGGTCAGCACCATAAGCATTTCCGAAATATCCATACCGCACATTTGGGCAAGCTCGTCCGCCTGTACAGACCTGCCTGCATTTTTCAGCGTTCTGTACACCCCAGCTGCTTCATCATCAAGCGCTGAAGCGTCAAATTCGTATTGCAATATTTCTGACGCCGCTATTTCTTTCGCAGCCTTTTTCTTCTTCCTTTTTTCAGGCTCAGCTTCCTCAATATCCTTATACGGATTAAAGGAAGCGGCAGACTTATATTTTTTCTCCTCAACATCGGACGGAAGCCTTACAATTTCCGAGGACTGTGTATTCGCTATTTTATGTCCGTAGTTTTCGTAATATTCATAGACAATATCCTTGACGCCGCAAAGACATATTGCACCGTCACGAATAAGCGCAACATTTCCGCCGTAACGCTTGTCAAACAAATCGTGAGGAGCAAGCGCAAATATTCCCTTGCCCTGACTCAGTGCAAGATTTGCGGTTATCAATGCACCGCTTTTTACGGCTGCCTCTGCAACAATTGTGCCCAGTGACAGACCTGAAAGAATTCGGTTTCTTGTAGGAAACGAAATATGCGAGCCGCTGAACTGCGGGTAATATTCTGAAATAAACAAGCCGTTTGCTTCTATTTCTTCACGGTAACAGCTGTTCTCCTTTGGATAATCATGGTCAAGACCGCAGCCCAGAACTGTTATAGTTTTACCGCCGTTGCGTACTGCCGAAAGACTTGCCGTGATATCAATGCCAACCGCAAAGCCGCTGACAATTGTTATCCCCATTTTGCAAAGCTCCTTCACCAGCGAAGCAGTTACTCTCACGCTGTAATCGGAAGGCTTTCTCGTGCCCACGATTGACAGGCTGAATTCATTTTCAAGGCAACTCATATCCCCTCTGCAAAACAGAACAGACGGAGGATTGTATATACTTTTCAGCCTTTCGGGATAAAGCTCATCATCATATGTAAGTATGTAAATATTTCTGTTTTCGCAGTAGGAAATCACCTCGTTAATCTGCTCAGGTGAAATTCTTTCGGCAGCTTTACATTCTGCTGCTGTCAAAAGTTTCCTACGTTTTTCGCTGTCGTTAAGTGCCTCATATGCCTCTGTAACATTCCGGAATTCGGACATAATCTTCCATATCCGACTGTTGGCGAAGCCTATGCAATTAACTATCCAGAGCCATTCGTAAACATTTCTGATATCCATTATGCCGTCCTCCTGTCTTATTTTGCAAGCTCCCACATAATAATTCCCGCTGCCATTGCTGCATTGAGAGAATTTACGTTACCCTGCATTTTTATAGTCAGTCTTTCAGTGCACATACTGCTTACCTCACGTGGCAGACCGTTGCCCTCGTTGCCGATAAGAATTACTCCGCCCTTTGAAAAATCACACTCCGTAAGAGATGTTGCATCGCTGTCAATAACCGCCGCAAAGCTGGGCACTCCTCTTTCCGCAAAAACAGGAAAAACCTCATCAAACTTAATTTCAGAAACATTGAGTCTGAACAAACTGCCCATTGTTGAACGTACAACCTTAGGATTATACAAGTCACAGCACTCCGCAAGAAAAACTGCGTCAACTCCTACTGCGTCAGCGGTACGGATAATCGTACCCAGATTACCTGGGTCCTGAATTGAGTGGAGCAGAAGATACCTTCCGCCCTGTTTAACCGTGTCGTTAAAATGCGGCTTTTCAAGGCACTTACAGATTGCAAACACACCCTGAGCGCTGTCGGTAGAGGACATCTTATTTCCAATTTCATCAGGGATTTCAAACACCTTTGCACTGTTCGGAAAATTCAATGCTTCACCTTGCTGTGCAAGCTTTTTCGTATAGCTTTCCGTCACAAAAACAGAGTGAAGCTCTGCATTTTCCTTAACCGCATCTTCAACTAGACGCACCCCTTCAAGAGTAAATAAGCCGTTCTCTTTACGGTACTTTTTCCCTCCTGCAAGCTTCACATAAAGCTTGATATTAGGGTTGTCCTTCGACGTGATTTTCTGCATATTGCACCTCCTTCAAATATCATAAAAAACCACAAAAAGTCAGAAGCAAGAATTTGCCTCTGACTTTGAGTAATCTGAAATTAAAGAGCAGCCTTTGCCTTTTCAACGAGTGCTGTAAAGCCAGCAGCGTCATTGATAGCAATTTCGGAAAGCATCTTTCTGTTGAGTGTGATGCCAGCCTTCTTGAGACCGTTCATAAATGTAGAATAGTTCATACCATTCATCTTGCAAGCTGCGGAAATTCTTGTAATCCAGAGCTTTCTGAAATCACGCTTCTTGAGTCTTCTGCCGATGTAAGCGTAATTACCAGACTTCATAACAGCTTCCTTAGCCATCTTGAAGTGCTTGCTCTTTGCGCCCCAGTAACCCTTAGCAAGCTTTAATACTTTATTTCTTCTCTTACGAGTAGCCATTGCTCCCTTAACACGAGCCATAATCTTTTACCTCCGTTAAATTAATTTTGGTTGATGTACAGCTTCCTATTACATGTAAGGGATAAGCTGCTTAACTGTTGCTGTATTTGCAGAGCCTGTGTAACCAGCTGCTCTGTTGATTCTCTTACGCTTTGTAGCCTTCTGAGTAAGTCTGTGACGTCTGTTTGTCTTCTGGTACTTAACCTTACCGCCCTTAGTGAGCTTGAAACGCTTCTTAGCGCCGGAATGTGTCTTCTGCTTTGGCATAATATATCCTCCTTCAATTTAGACAAGACTGTCCTTGTTGTTTATTTTGAAGCCTTTGGGGAAACGAACATAACAAGTGCGCGTCCCTCCATTTTAGATGGCTTTTCAACTGTACCTGCTTCTGCGCAAGCTTCCTTGAACTTTTCGAGCAGCTCTTCACCGAGATGAGGGTGAGCAATAGCCCTCTTTCTGAAGCGTACGGAAACCTTAATCTTGTCACCGGCCTTCAGGAACTTGATAGCCTGATTGACCTTTGTGTTGAAGTCGTTTGTATCAATTGTGGAGAACATTCTGATTTCCTTGATTTCAACAACCTTCTGATTTTTTCTTGCTTCCTTTTCACGCTTGTTCTGTTCAAAAACATACTTGCCGTAGTCCATAATCTTACATACGGGCGGTACTGCCTGAGGAGAAATCTTTACAAGGTCAAATTCCTTTTCCTCAGCAATTGCAAGGGCTTCCTTTGCGGACATAATACCCAGCTGTGTACCGTCATTATCAATTACACGGACTTCCTTATCACGAATTTCTTCATTAATCTGAACTTCTTTGCTGTTGCTGCTTATGGTAAGCACCCCCAAATAATAAAAAATGAGCGGAAACAGAAACTGTTCCGCCCACTGAAATCCTACTTAGCACATAGTTATGCTTAAATTCAATCAGATATTGACCACTGCTTCGCCATTTGCGGCAGGGTGAGAACGGAAGGTTCTGCTTTATTTTCATTATGGCACATTGCCAACAGATAACATTATAACACACCTTGTTCCGTTTGTCAATACCTTTTCAAAAATTTTTATTCAGCAGCTTCTTCACTTCCTTCTTCAGGAGAAAGAGCTGTGTTATACTTGAGTTTTGTCTGATAAGCTTCGTTGTCAAACCATTCATCAAGCACCTTTACAGAAATGGAATAGCCCGACTCGGTTTTAACATATTCTGTAATTTCACCGTTTGCAATAAGTTCAATAACCTTTTCCGTAGACAGGTTAAGATACTCGCCTGCTTCCGCCTCGGTCATATAGTTATTGCTCCCAACTGCCATTTCGGACGGCATATTTACATTGTTTGTTGCCGCAAACTGAGTTTCCGTAACGGTCTTATTGAGCTTTTTGATATTACCGCCAATGTTCAGACCTGCAATAAGAATACAGATACCGAGAAAAACTGCGCCGAGGAAAGTTGCATTGATACCGCCCGAACGCTTTACGGGACGTGAATGTTGCTGATTTGCCATCAGAAAAGCCTCCTTGAACGTCTTATTTTAAACAATCCTTACTGCCTTGCCAAGAGCAAATGAGTAAAGATAAGCTTCCTTCACGGGCTTGCCGAAAATTTTCCCGAGAGCCGCACTGTACAGCTTAAGCTGCAGGTCATATCTTGACGCAAGCACACCCTCGCTGCTGACACGGTCGGTTTTGTAGTCAATGATGACTATTCCGTCGCCCTCATCAAACATACAGTCCGCAATACCCTGAAGCATACTACTATTATTATAACTCATTAGTCTTTCATCGTCAAGAGCAGCGTCGGATTTTTTGATTAAAAATTTCTGTTCTCGTCGAACGTTGTCAGATTTTTTCATTCTGCTGTACAAATCCGACTCAAAGAATTCTGAAAGCTGCTTCAAATTCAGACTTACACGCTCCTCCTCGGTGAGCAGCCCCATAATCGAAAGTCTTTCCGCTTCGGCAGAAGGATTTCCCTCAGCGGCGGCATAATCCGCATACTGCATAAATATGTGCATAGCCGTGCCCTTTTCGGCAGCGGTAAGCTGTCCCTTTTCCGAAACAAAGTCGGGACGTCTCAGATAAAGCTTGTCGTCACCGCTGCTCTTTGCGATTTCAGTAACGGTGATTTTTGCGGATTTGTCCAGTAAATCGCTGTCATAACGGAAGTTAAATATTTCACTCAGCTGTTTAACCTGTTCTTCATCGGGCAGCGCCGTCGGAAGTTCATCCTCTTCATCTGCCCTGCTGTCGGGAATTACCTTTGTAAAGCAAACATCAGGTGCATCGCTTACCTGAGATACAAAAGCTCCGTCACGGAACCACTCACCATTTGGGTGAATTAGCATTGTCGCCGCAATCCAGTACAGCATTGAATTTCCTGCGGAAATCATATCCGCCGTAAGACCGCCCGAAACAATTATTTCATCGCTTATTGATGCAATTCTTTTCCGCACCTTTTCGCTGTCAGGAACAGTAATAAAAAGCTGTTCCCTTGCACGTGTCAGCGCAACATAGAAAAGACGCATTTCCTCGCTGGCAAGATTATCCCTTTCGATTTTTCGCATAACATAAAGCGGAAAAGAATTGTAAGATTTCAGCTTTTCCCTGTTCTGAATTTTAAAGCTTATGCCGTAATCGGAATTGATAATCATACGGCTGTTCACGTCGCTTTCGTTAAACTTTTTGGACGTGCCGCAAAGGAAAACAAACGGGTACTCCAGACCCTTTGATTTGTGGATTGTCTTAATGGAAACAGCGTTGTCAGCCGCCGAAACTGTGGAAGCACGTTTAAGGTCGCTTTTCTTGCGGATAATCATATCCACATACCGTACAAATCCCGAAATGCCACCGTTTGAATTCTTTTCATAGCTTTCTGCAACCTCCAACAGAAGTCTCAGATTTGCACGCTTCTGACTTCCGTCACGGAAAACCTGAACTGCTGACAGAAAGTCAGTGCTGTCATAAATGGTGCGAATAAATCGCTCCAGTCTTTGTGAAGAAGCACAGTAGCGAAGCTTCTCAAAAACTTTCATAAACCGTTCCAGCTTCATATACAGTGCTGAACTCTTCTCCGTCTCAATTTCTCCTGCAAGGATATTTTTTATTACCCTGAAATACTTTTCCTCGTCCTTGCCCTTTATTACCGCAAGCTCAGCCATATCCTCCGCTGTAAGCATGAACATCGGCGACATCAGCACCGAAACAAGCGGGATATTCTGCATAGGGTTATCAACAACCGCAAGCAGATTTATCAGCACGGAAATCTCCCTTGACTCAAGATACCCCTCAGGCTCCTCAGCGTGCGCTTTGACATTTCGCTTGGCAAGTGCCATTACATAGGTTTCCGCCTCAGCCTTTCCTCTGAGAAGTATGCAGAAATCTCTCGGCTCGCAGGGACGCATTTCTCCCTTGTCATAAACGGTTTTCACTCCTATCATGGAGCTGATTTTCTGAGCCGCCGCATAAGCCTCGTCCAAAGGATTGCCGTCCTCATCGGAGTCTATATCCTCAGTGGGTACTATTATAAATTCGGTTGTACGGTCAGCTTCGGGGTATTCCAGTCCCTTTACAAGCGCCTCGGCTTCGGTATAGTCTACCTCGCCAGCTGTTCTGCTCATAAGGTTGCCGAAAATGTAGTTTACAAAGTCAATTACCTGCTCACTGCTTCGGAAATTCCTGTTTAGAAAAACAGCGGCGTTAGTACCGGGAAAATCGTCTCCCGTGTACTCATCGGACTTTTCAAGAGCGTCAATAAACAGCTTCGGATTTGCAAGTCTGAAACGGTAGATGGACTGCTTCACATCGCCTACAACAAACAGATTTGTGCCGCCCCTTTCAGGCGTACCGCCCTTTGAAAGGATTTTAAAAATCAAATCCTGATTGTTGTTTGCGTCCTGAAATTCGTCAATCATTATCATACTGTAATAGGCAGACAGCTCCTCAGCGAGAGCTGTCCTGCGTATCACGCCGTTTTCGTCCATATCGGTAAGAAGCTTTATGGTAAGCTGCTCCGCATCGGAAAAACCGAGAGCATTTTTGTCAGCTTTGATTTTGGAAAGTTCCTCAGCAAAAACGTTAATCATATCACACAAATCTGTCATAACAGAGCCGTGGATTTCATAGTCTGAGTTGATTTCCTCAAAGGTGAAAATATTCTTGGAAATCTTGTCGAGAGTATCCTTGTATCCGTTTCTTATGTCCTTGATTTTCTCGGCAATTTCTTTATGCAGGTCGTCCATATTCCGTGGAAAGCTTATGGATTTTTTCGCAGGGACAGGCGGAATAACACGCTTATCCCAATCGTACTCTGCTGTGCTGATATTCTTTATCATCAGCTTTACACGGTCTGTCTCCTCGGTAATTGCATCAGATGTTTTATCGAACTCTCTGAGATACCAGTCCCCCACATATTCAGTCTTGCGAAGAACATTTCTGTAAGTGCTCTCCAGCTTATTCAGATACACCTCGGCAAAGGGGTCTGTATCGGGAGAAAAACCTGATTTCCAGAAGTCAGTTTTCTCTTTAAGCCAGCTGTCATAATATGGTATTGACATAAGGAAGTCATAAATTTTCAGCAGCGCTTCTTCAAGCTCTGTGTCACCACGCTCCTTGCCGCTGAAAAAGTCAGCAAGCCTGTTTATCTTTTCAGGGTACTTGCTGTAGAAAATTTCAAAGGTGTTTTCTGCCGCCTGACGTTTTATCAATTCCTCTTCAGCGTCATCAAGAATACGGAAGCCTGCCGAAACGTCAAGGAAGCGTATATTTTCCCTTATAAGGTCAAAGCAGAAGGAATGTATGGTAGAAATTTTCGCTGTCTGCAAAAGAGCCTGCTGACTGCAAAGCCACAAGTTATCAGGCTCTTTTCCTATTTTTTCGGAGAGTGCGGCGGAAAGTCGCTGTTTCATCTGTGCCGCCGCATCGTTTGTAAAGGTTACAACGATAAGTCTGTCAGCGGGGATTTTGTTTTCCGTGTCAGAAAGTATTCTCAGCAGTCTTTCAACCAGAACTGAGGTTTTGCCGCTTCCCGCCGCCGCCGAAACGATAACGCCTGTATCTCTCGCATTTATCGCATTAAGCTGCTCATTTGTCCAGCTCATTCCGTCTCATCTCCCTTCATAATTTCCTTTATGATACGTCCTGCGTCCTCGTCGTATGTCCTCGGATTTGCAGGAGGATAATTTCCGCAGATACTCTTGTATTTGCAGTATGAGCAGGGCAGTTTTTTGTCCTTGCTCATAAGCGGACTCGCCTGAATTTTGCCGTTTGTTATACTGTCAGCAGTTTCCTTCATAAGCTCGTAGGAATACTTCCGCAGATTTTCAAGCTGTTTGCGTGTAACAAGATTTGAAGCGGCAGTATAAGTGCCGTCCTTTTTTGTTTTAACAGGAATAAACACGCCGCCTGTTTCCTGCTCCATAGCCTTGATTACATCGCTGTCGCAAAGTACTGTGCCCTTCATTCTGAAGGTGTCATTGTATGTCTTTTCTACTTCCTCGTCATTGCGTTCAAGTACGGGAGCAACGTCCTTGGCAGGCATATAAAGCACACCTGACGGCACGGAATTGCTGTACTTGCCTTCGTGATTTTCATCAGTTAGCGCAAACAAATACAGAAGCATCTGCATATTAATTCCGTAAAGCAAATCCTCAAATTTGAATTCCTTTATTCCCGATTTGTAGTCCACAACTCTTATGTAAGCTTTACCGTCCTTTTCATACACATCAATTCGGTCAACTGTACCCTCAAAGTATACTGTTATGCCGTTTGGAGTAACAAGCTTCAATGCCTGCTCCTCGCCGTCCCTGCCGATTTTGTACTCAAACTCGCTGGGCACAAAACTGCTCTGTCTGAACTCGTCAGCAAGTCTTACAAGTATGTCGGTAAGTGTATCAGAAAGTCTGCGGTATGCCGCCTTGTAACGCTTTGTTTTGCCGTAATCGCCGCCTACAGAGTCGCTTTTGTAGTAGCTGTCAAGATGAAGCTTGACCTGCTTGTTAAGCTGTTCACGGCTCATCGCTTCAAAGGTTGCCTTGTTGTTTGAACCGAGAATTTCGCAAAGGCAGTAATGTATCACGTTACCCTTTGACGGCTTGTCAAGCTCAACCTTTTCAGGCGGATATATCCGCAAGCCCTTTTCGCAGTAATAAACAAAGGGACATTTTCTGTAATCCTCAAAGCGTGAAGCAGACATAGAAATTGACGTGCCGAAAAGTTTTCTTCCTGTCTGCGGAGTAAGCCTGTGCTCAGCCTCGTTTTCCACACTTTTCAGGTAATCTATCCGTGAAGAAAATTCGGGTATGGATTTAAGTGCCGCAAGTAAGCTTGCTGACTCCTCATCGCTTCTTTTGTAGTTCTGAACATACTGATAATAAGCAGCATCTGCCGTTGTACAGAAAGACAGCAAACCACGACTGTCAAAGTCGGAGCAAATTCCGTTTCCGAAAATCTCACAAAGCTGACTTACGATAAGTGACGGATAAAGCGATTTGCCCGAAACATCTGACATTGAATAACTTACATAAACTTTGTCAGAAGCAGAGGAAAGTACCGAATACGCAACAAATCTTTCCTCTGCAAGCTTGTCCTTTGCGCTTCCCGAAAGAGTTATTCCAGCCGCTTCAAGTGCCAGCCTGTCACGGTCACTGAACAGCCCCGCAGGCTTTGCCGCATAGGGGAAAATCCCCTCGTTTACGCCAAGAACAAATATAATTTTCGGTTGAGCAAGGCGTGCCGTGTGCGCCGCCATAAACTGAACACTGTCAAGGGTCTGAGGCGGTGCGGAAAGCTTTAACTTTGACACGATATTTCCGAACAGCTCCGCAAAGCTGCTCAAATCGGTTTTCACATCTGCAAGCACCCTGTTCATAGTTTCCAGCAAACCGCATAACAGCTCCCAAAGCTGTTTGATTTCACGAACTGCCGAAAGCGCAGCCGCGTCCTCGGTTGTGCAGTTATCGTACAAATTACAGAGAGTTTCAAATACGCCTGTTTCGTCAAAAAAGTCAAGAAGTGCCGAGCAGATTTCACTGCCGCTTACGTCTGCACAACGTTCACGAAATCTGAAAATCGGCTCTGTAACACGAGCTCTCACGCTCTCTGCCTCAGGCATTTTTTCATCACGGTCGAAGGGTGAACTCCACATATCCCCCTCAACGCTCCACTTGTAGCAATAGCTTTCTGCCTCTCCTATTTCATCATCGGACAGACCAAGCATACCAGTTTTCATATACCTGAGCCAATCCTCTGTTGAAGCATTTTTGTCAGCCGCAAGAAGCAGCGCTGTTTTTGCAAAAATGAACAACGCCTTGTGGGAAGCGGTGTAGCTTTCGTCGGTGTAAAACGGTATGTTGTAGCGTTCAAAAGCACTCTCCATTATCGAAGAATAGCTTTCCTTCTGACGTGCAAGAACAGCTATATCCTTATATCCGTAGCCTTCCTCCATAACCAGCCTGCGTATCTCGGAACAAACAAAATCGCCCTCACCGTAGCTGTCCGCAGAACGGTACACCTTTACAGCTCCGCACTCCCCGTCATACTTTTCACGGACATATCTGAGGATATTTCCGCTGAGGAAAGCCAGCTCAGAATTTGCAAAGCGTTTCGGCTCACAAAGCATTGTTGTTTCAACCCCAACGCCGTGCTCACGGGCAATACGAACAAGCTTGTTCCGTGTCTTGTTTACAGTTTCAAAAACCGAGAAATCCCTTGATTTTTCATCTGCAGTTGTAAGGCAGATTGTAGTGCTTTCACTCTGTGAAATTGCTGCGTCAAGGAAGGCATATTCGTCTGCTGTAAAGCTTTTGAAGGAGTCTATGAACACAGTTTTCCCACTGAAATAACCGTGAACCTGAGCACGCTTTGCAGCCTCGGAAATATCTCCTTCGCCGTCCTTGTATCCGCTTGTGTAAAGAAGCTTTTCGTACTCCGAATAAATCAGTGCAATATCCGCAGCCTTGTCACGGACGCTTTCGTCAAGTCCGTTCAGACAGTCAGTAAGCTGTTCAGGAGTCACACCGCTGAGAGTCAGCTCCTTGACAATTTCCAGCCCGCTTTCCACAAACATAGGTGACTTCGCCTGACGGTTGTAGAAGCAAAGTCCCTCCCTTTCGGAAAGAGCCTTCAGCGTGCGGAACATCATAATATTCTTAACCGTATCGTCAGCGTATCTGCCCTTCAAGCCGCCGTGCTTTATAAAAATATCCTTTGCAGTTCTTGCAAAGGAAAGCACATTCACACGATTAAACAAAGTCATACCGATACGCTCATAGAGCGCACGGTCAAACTCAAAGGAAAACTGGTCGGGAATTATCACAAGCACGTCCTTGTCAGCCTTTACAGCCGCCTCGATACGGCTCATCATTTCATATGTTTTTCCGCAGCCTGCACCGCCTGCTATAATGTTAAGCATACGACCTCTCCTTTACTTTTTTCTGTTCTTGTCAGCAAATCTCCACAGTATGTCACGATACTCGGGAGTTGCGTAATTTATCCCCACACGGGGCAGCGTTTCAATTTCGGCACGATAGCCGTCATCAACAATCCTTATCCTCGGATTGCCGCAAAAGCTTTCGCCGTTGAAGCTCTTGTCAATTCCCAACTTCTTCGTCAGCTTTGCAGGTCCGTCATAAACCTCGCAGGCACGGAACAGCACGCCCTGAGGGTGTCCCTCTTCACCCGTAATAACGTTCATAAGCCAGTGCATACCGTAACAAAGATAAACGTAAATCACTCCACTTTTCCCGTACAGCAGCTCCGTCCTCGGAGTGCGTCCTTTGCTTGCGTGACAGGCTGTATCCTCCTCGCCTCTGTAAGCCTCAGTTTCAGTTATGCGGAGAATAACCTCGCTTCCGTCATCAAGGGTGCGCACAATAAGCTTACCCACAAGGTCGGGAGCAACTTCAAGTGCGTCACGATGAAAAAATGTTTCTGTAAGAATTGAGCTTTTCATTTTTAGCCTCACCATTTTCCCATTTCATAAAAATTTCTGTCTGACAGGTGTCGAAATCCATCTGCTCACGGTCAGCGGTAAATCCTTCTCTCAGATAGAATTCCGCCGCCCTTACATTACGCTTGTACACGCTTAATGTCAGCTTGTTGTACAAGCTTTTTGCGTGTTCAAGAAGTTCTTTTCCTATACCCTGCGACCTGTAATCCGAGTCCACAAAAATGCCTTCAATATGTCGGTTTTTTATTCCCATAAAAGCAACAATTGCACCATCAATTTCGTACACATAAACCTCTGCGGCAGAAATTGCTTTCTTTGCACCAGCAAAGTGCGTCTGCCAGTAGTCCGCAGGGATAAAGCTGTGAGCGTCAAGGTTTGAGTCAATCCATATTTCCATCACACGCTCAATGTCAGCCGTTTCAAATTTCCTTATCATCTTACATCTCCGTAATTCCGTAATATCAAACAATACTACAAATTATAGCACAAATCTTACAAATTGTAAAGCATACAGGATACAAAAAAGAGGACACCAGCACGATGTCCTCAATTCGTTTTTATTCCCAATTCTTCCACACGTCGGGACAGTACCCAACCGTAGCCTGCTTTCCGTTACGGACTATAGGTGTCTTGTACAGCTTGGGACACTCCGCAAGCTTATCTGCCTTTGCGTCATCAAGAAGATACTTGATGTTGCAGTAGTCCTTGCTGTTTTCGTCAATAAGCTTTTCCAGCCCGCCCACAGCCTTGCAAACGCTGTCAAGCTCACCCTTGCTCAGACCCTTGGAGAGAATGTCCACCGACTGGAATTTCACTCCACGCTCCTTGAAATAACGCTCCGCTTTTTTTGTATCGAAGCACTTCGATTTTCCGAAGATTTGTATGTTCATTGTGCACTTCTCCTTGTCATTGCCTCGTGTTCCTTTTTAAGCTCCTCTAAAAGCCACTCCACGCTTTTACTCTGATTTGTGGCGGTAACAATCGCCTTCAGCGGAATACTCAGCCCCGCCATTCTCATTGCTTTCAGAAGCATATCAAGCCGCTTGCTGTCAATTCCCGAAAAAATCAGGCACTCGCCCTCTGCGGAAACCGCCGAGCCGTTGGACGTAAAGCCGTTATATCCCGCAAGGAAGCCTATGCTTTCCCCTGCCTTGTCAAGTGGGATTTCGGTGCACTTCATATTAAGTGAAGACGCTGTCTGCTCAAGAAGCACCTTCTTCGTGCCGATATTATAATGCAACACCGTTTCGGGTATTGTTGGAATAATTCTTGCTTTCATTTTATATCTGTTTTTCCGACAGGAAAAACACACTCCTTTCCGATATTTTGCAAACAAAACTCGGGTCTGAAAATTCATTTTCAGACTCCACTTCTTTTGGAATAGTATACCATAAACCTGTCAAATTAGTCAACAGTAACAAAATGTGTAAACAACATATAAATTCAATTGACAAATGGGAAGATTTTGTGTATAATTCTTATAACAACATCTTAGGAGGATATGAAAATGAAAAGGCTTTTCAGCATTTTTTTTGCAATAGTAATCGTTTGCACGATATGTATTATCCCTGCTTCGGCAGCTTCGCCAAAACTGAACAAAACCAAAGTTAACCTTCCTATTGACTACTCAATAACTTTGAAGGTCAGCAATGCTGACAATGTTGAGTGGTCAACCAAGGACAAATCAATTGCGAAAATCAAGTCCACAACCGACAATACTGCTAAAATTGTCGGTGTAAAAACAGGCAGTACATACATCTACGCAAAAACAGGCAGTAAAACGCTGAAATGCAAGATTACCGTAAAGAAATCCTTCATTACAGCTAAAAATGACGAAATTTCAATAGGCAAGGGCAAAACGAAATCCTTCACCGTTTCCGTTACCGGTTCAAAGAAAATTGCTTATAATAACAGTAATCCCAAGGTATGCACCGTAACCTCTGCCAAATGGGTTGACGGAAAGTTAAAATTCACTATCAAGGGTAAAAGCAGCGGTACAGCTAAAATCAAGGTTTACGCAAAGGGCTATTCAAAATCAACCCTTGAAACAATTACAGTAACTGTAGGTAACGGTTCAAGCCTTACTGTTGGCGGAACAGATTCTTCCGATGAAAAATCATCAAGCACATTGACTGAGGCTGAAAAGGTTGTTGAGCTTGTAAATGCTGAGCGTGCAAAAAAAGGGTTGTCACCGCTTACTATGGACCCCACCCTTACTGAAGTAGCCGAACTTCGCGCAAAGGAAATCACAACAAAATTTTCACACACACGTCCTGACGGAACAGAATGCTTTACTGCATTTGATGAGCTCGGCGCAAAGCACGGTTATGCTGCCGAAAACATTGCTGCAGGCAGAGGCACTGCTGAGGGTGTTATGGACCAATGGATTAATTCTCCGGGGCACTATGACAATATAGTAAACTCCAACCTTAACAAAATCGGTGTTGCGGTTGTTTCGACATCAGATATTTACGGTCATTACTGGGTTCAGGTTTTCACTGACTAATACAACATTAAAGGGTATCAAGCAATCGCTTGATACCCTTTCTTTTTACTTGGAAAGCATTTTCAGATAATCATACATAATCTGCATAGCCTCAGCACGGGTGATTGTATTTTCACCGCCAAGCTTTCCATTTGTGCCTGTTACAAAGTTCTTTTCCTTTGCAACCGCAAGATAGCCTGCTTCTTCATCTGTGTCCTTGACATCACTGAACGGAGATTTGAAAATTTTCATTTTTGCAATATCGGCAGGGAGATAAAGCTTTCCGAACATTACAGCCGCTTCACGCATTGTTGTTTCAGCAATATCCTTTTTCTGTGCCTCAACCTCCTTGCTGTTTTTCTTGCCTGTTGAAGAAATATCCACCTCTTCAACCTCAGCCTCATCAACATCAAAATCTTCAACAGCGACCTCATAGCCGCCCATAACATTTGTCATAAGCCCCGCAAACTCAGCCTCGGAAATATGTTCATTCGGTCTGAACTTGCTGTCGGTTGTAAGCACGATACCATACTTCTGAAGTGCAAGGATAGCTTCTTGCTGCTTAATGCCCTTGATATCGGAATACTTCACATCTTCAGGCGCAATATATTGATATGTGTTAGAACCGTTCCAGCTGCAAAGCTTACCTGTCTTGGCATTAAGGTAGAATCTGTTCATCTTGTAAACAAGATAGGTCTTAACCTTGCCGTCCTTTGTAATCCAGCCATCATAGTAATATTCAAAATCCTGCTGAGTATAAAGCTTGTCGAAAGCTTCTGACCATGTGAGAATATCCGTCGCACTCGGGAAAACCACATCGTCGGTATGATTAACGGAATAATATGTCACAACATTGTTTGAGTCAACTGTTACATCGATTTCATCATTCCAAACCATTATCTTGTTCACATAACGGTTGAAACAGAATGTGCGTGAGGTTTCGTAACGTTTTTTGTCTCCGTCCTTCCAGCTTTCAACAGGAGCTGTATTACTTTCAGATGCTCTGTAGCCGCTGATAATATCCTTAGCGTATGTCTTCACAGCATTGTTTGCAACTACGTTTGCCTTTGCCACATCAAGCTTAGGAAGCTCAGCTGTGTTTCCGTATCTGCTCAGATAAACAACCTCGCCTGTTTCGCCGTTGATACGGAAGCCGGATCTAGCCATGTCGTTCT
>JAZSHA010000200.1:0-2287 GCA_045533025.1 Oscillospiraceae bacterium | reverse complement strand
GCGGAGCGAACCTTTATTGCACAGCTTACTGATACGCATTGTCGTTTTCTTGCCGAAAGTCACATAAGCGGTGAAGTAAAGAAATGCTATACCTTTCTTGATGGTGAAGAGTTTATTCCAAATTGGGGTTTTGGCGAAAATAACTGCGGAAACGAAGTTAATTTGTCTGTGAAGGGCGATATTATTCGTAACGGCAGTGAGATTACTGCTGCTGATAAGCCGTTTTTACTTGATGTTGTGGGAAGATATGAGATTAAAATCGGCGGTAAAGTGTATGATACAATTTGCGTTATGGACATCGAAACTTATGATGGCGGTGTTGTTAGTGAACAGTATCTTGATAAGAACGGCAGAACTATTCTTTGGAGAAGGTTTAACCGTAACGATTGGGCAAAAGACCGCTATAAGAAAAACTGGACGGAAATTCTTCCTGAAAATGAACGTATTACCGTGAACGGTGAGGTTTATGTCCACTGGTATGATTGTATTACCGACTATATTCTTTAAACTAAACGCACAGCGGAGAAATCTGCTGTGCGTTTTTCTTGACAGAGTGAATAAAAAATATTATCATAAAATCACCAACCTTTTTTTAAATCCTTCCACTGTATTATCGAGAACGTTCTTAAAGCGAGGGAAAAGCAATGAACAAACTTGACGCTGATAAAATAATATCTTTATACGTTAAAAAGCTGTTCGGTTTTGCAATGTCAAAGCTTTCAAAAATTGACGAGGCTGAGGAACTTGCGGCAGAAATAACCATTCAGGTTTATGAGTCCTTATTAAAGCAGGACAATATCGAAAATCCTGACGGTTATATATACCGTATCGCAAAAAATGTCTACGCACGGCATATCGACAGAAAAAATAAAACCACAGCCGTTGACGGTGTTGAGTACATACCCGACAGCAAGGATTTTACGGCAGAGCTTATCGACAGCGAAACCTGCGGAATTCTTAGACGTGAGATAACGTATCTTTCAAAAATTCAGCGTGAGATAATTGTTCAGCATTATTTCCACGACAAAAAGGTCAAGGAAATTGCGTCAATGCTTTCCCTCAACGAAAATACAGTAAAATGGCATTTAGCCTGCTCACGGAAGGAGTTAAAATCAGGTATGGAAAGAACACGAACAACAGGAACACTCGGCGCAGAACCGATTAAATTTATCAGTATGGGACATTGCGGTCACCCAGGTTCAAAGGGTGATACATCGGATTTTCTCGCAAAGGCTATCACGCAGAATATTGCCTATGCAGCATATCATCAGCCGAGAACAATAAACGAAATTGCCGAGGAACTCGGAATAAACCCTATTTTTGTAGAGGACGAGGTTGCTGTGCTTGAAGAATACGGCTATATGGATAAGCTTTCAGGCGGTAAGTACCGTACAAATATCCGCATTACCGAGCCAAATGAAACACGATACAGAATTTACAGAGAAATCGAGCCTGAATACTCAAAGCTTTTTGCAGAGAAATTTTTTGCACCAATTCTTGAAAATATAACGGAAATTCCCGAATGGCTTCACATACCCGATAATGACATCAACTTGCTTAAATGGTGTCTTGTGTGCTTTACAGCGCATAAACTTGCTACAGCGGATATTTCCGACAAGAAGTTTTCCGTCAAGCGTCCTGACGGCGGTGATTTTGTTGCAACAGCAACTCTTGATGTAAAGCCCGATTGGGATATGAGTGACGCAGAGCCTAATATTTACTGGGCTTGCGGTGATATGTGGCGTAACAGGTGCAACGAAGAAGTGTGGTGGAAAAGCTGGCAGTTGAATTTCCAGCAAACGTGCAGATGGGGCGGTTGGAAAGATAATCTTACCGAAGACTATGATAAAATGTATTTTTGGCTTAATAATCAGCTTCCCGAAATCACAAGCAATGCTGAAAGCTATGCACGTCTGCTTGAAAAGGGTTATCTGTTAAAGAAAGATAATAGCTACAAGTGCAACCTCATTCTTTGTGACAGCATAGCAAAGTGGTGGGAATATATTTGGGACTATATCCCCGAAGCAAACGAAGAAATCAAAGCGTTATCACTTGAATATACAGAGCAAGCTTTGAGGGCGGAGCTGTACGGTCAGCCCGAGCATATGCACGAATTGATAAAGTATTACAATCAGAACTGTGCTTGTATGCTTCATACAAGGATAATGAAAAACCTGCTTGATATGGGCGTGCTGAAAATGCCGACAGAGGAACAGGCAAAGGGACTTTGCACGATTATGTTAATAGGTGAATAAAAAAACGGGTACTGTTTTGAGCAGTTACCGTA
>JAZSHA010000222.1:0-6236 GCA_045533025.1 Oscillospiraceae bacterium | reverse complement strand
CTATGTTTCAATTTACAGCAACCCTGATTGGTTTGTAAACAAGCTTGACCTTGAGCGACTTAAAGGTTATGACAAGTGGCTTGCTCACTGGGTTAAGACTCCGAAATGGGGCAGCGAGTTCGGCGGTCTCTGGCAGTATAGCGACAGCGGCAAGGTTGACGGTATTGAAACAGCTGTTGATATGAACATATCCTACCGCGATTATCCGTCTATTATCAAGCGTGCAGGTCTGAACGGTTACGGTGAGAAATACTCGGTTACTGCGTACAAAAACGGACTCACTTCTTCCGAAGCGGACGCAGTTGCAAAAAGTGTTTCCGCTTTGGGAATGACAGCTGTAAAGAAAAAGGCGGTATGATTATGGAAAATTTCTTCAAACAGCTTATCGCTTTTTTCTGCACAGTGCTGGGATTTGTATTCGGTGATATGGACGGAATGATGATTGCACTTATTACGCTCATTGTGCTGGACTACATATCGGGAGTAATTGCGGCGGCAGTAGAGAAAAAGCTTTCTTCCGCCGTTGGTGCAAAGGGCATTGCAAAGAAGCTTTTTATGCTTCTGATTGTGGCGGTTGCAAACATTGTTGATATTAACGTTATCGGTGAGGGGCACGTTCTCCGCACGGTAACAACGGTTTTCTACATTGCCAACGAGTGCATAAGTCTTATTGAAAATGCAGGCAGAATCGGTGTGCCTGTTCCGAAGAAGCTGCTGGATGTACTGGAGCAGCTTAAAAACACTGAAAACAAATAAAAACTGAAAAATCCGCTTCTGATTAAAATCGGAAGCGGATTTTATTTTGCCTGTCAGTAAAATAGCTTATTACTTTTTCATGTATTCAAGATTTTTTGCAATCAACTCGCATCTCTGTTTTACGCAGTCAACAGAACGAAGCGGGTCAGATGGCGTATTGAATGGATAATCAACAAGCTTTTCAAGAGTTGTGGAAGCAACGTGGAGTCTTGTGTCGGAAGAAGCGTAGTAAATATACACCTCGCCGTTATCACGAACGATTGCACCGTTTGTAAATGCAACGTTTGAAACATCTCCCACACGCTCATAGCCGTGAGGAGCAATGAAAAGTCCAGACGGAGAAGCGATAAGCTTTGATGGGTCATTAAGGTCGGTTGCGAAAACGTAGATAACGTATCTAAGGCCTGCAGCTGTGTTTCTTACGCCGTGGGCAATATGAATCCAGCCCTTTTCTGTCTTGATTGGAACAGCACCTGCGCCGTTCTTTACCTCTGTAATTGTGTGGTAGACTCTTGGGGAGATAACCACTTCTTCGGTGCAGATAACAGGATTGTTGATATCCTCAACAAGTCCGAAGCATACGCCTCCGCCTGAGCCTGTCTGAATGAAATCGTCCTGAGGACGGGTATAGAAAGCGTACTTGCCGTCAACGAATTCAGGGTGGAGCACGACGTTTCTCTGCTGAGGAGATTTGGATTTCAGGTTAGGAAGTCTTTCCCAAGTCTTCAAGTCCTTTGTACGGACGATACCAGCCTGTGCAACAGCAGCGGAAAGGTCATTTGAGGAGGTGTCCTTGCTTTCGGAGCAGATTACACCGTAAATCCAGCCGTCCTGATGCTTTGTCAGACGCATATCGTATACGTTTGTTTCTTCTGGGCAAGTGTCGGGAAGCTGTACAGGGAAATCCCAGAAACGGAAACCGTCAACAGGACTTTCGCTTTCAGCAACTGCAAAGAAAGATTTTCTATCGTTGCCCTCAACTCTTGCAACAAGGTAGAATTTGCCGTTGAGTTCAATTGCACCTGAGTTAAGTACAGCGTTGATACCGAGTCGTTCCATAAAGTGAGGATTTGTTTCGGGATTCATATCATATTTCCATATATAAGGCGCATGAAGTGCGGTAAGTACAGGGTATTTCCAGCAGTCATAGATACCGTTGTAGCGTCCTGCCTTAACATTGCGGCGATTTACAAGCGCCTCATAATCGGCAATAACCTTTGCCGAGTTTCTTTCAAATTCAGTCATAAAAAGCTCCTCTCGCTATTTTTATTAAAGACATTATACAATATTTGTGAAAAAATTTCAATAGAAATCGTTGTTAATCACGTTGACTTTTTGGTAAATTTGTAGTATTATATAAATGACTGCTTAATATTTGAAACTTTTTGTAACAAAGGAATGATGTAAAATGAAAAAAATACTTGCCGTTATACTTACTCTTGCAATGGCTCTGTGCTGTTTTACAGCCTGCGGAAAGGACGAAGAAGCTGCTGTTTCCGAAGAAAGCTACGCTGGTATTCTTACTAAGGTTAAGCTCGGTATGCCGCTGACAAAAATCGTTTCTCTCCAGCCTGACGGGGTTGAGCTTTATTACGAGGACGATGTAACTATCTGGAGCGTAAACACTGATACAGAACTTATGGAAATCCGTAATCTTATTCCTGCCGAAGATGCTTATTTCTACGCTGACGACTCGATTATCACCTACAATTTCCGTACTGTAAAGGGTGACGAGGAAATCTATCTTGATGGTTATATGTCTGAGGTAACCTGCCTGCTTGACCGTGAAACTGCTACAAAGTATTTTGAAAGCAAGACTGCTGAGCTTGCAAAGAAACACGGCGTTGAACCTGTTGGTGCAATGACAGGTACTGAGGATATGGATATGGAGCTTACATATACTCAAAAGTATGATTGCCCATCCTACAATATCGTGTTCACAATGGTTGAAACCTATGACACTGTAAACGGTGTCGATGGTTACTACGGCACATATTTTGCAATTGAAATCATTGAAAAGGCAGTAAAGACTGAAACCAAAATCGGCGGCACAACTGCTGCTGAAGAAGAATAATATTTTTAAGGAGAATAACGCTATGAACAATATGCCTGTTGTAAAGCTTGGTATTTGCGCTGTAAGCCGTGACTGCTTCCCTATGGAGCTTTCCGAAAGACGCCGCGCAGAGGTTGTAAAGGCTTGTAAGGAAAAGAATATCGAAATCTATGAATGTCCCGTAACTGTTGAAAACGAAAAGCATATGCTTGCAGCTATCGAGGATATGAAGAAGGCTGGAGTCAACGCTCTTGTTATGTACCTCGGTAACTTCGGACCCGAAACATCCGAAACACTTCTTGCTAAGCAGTTCGGTGCACCTGTAATGTTTGTTGCAGCTGCTGAGGAATCTTCCGATACACTTATTGACGGCAGAGGCGACGCTTACTGCGGTATGCTCAACGCAAGCTACAATCTCGGTCTGAGAAACGTTAAGGCTTACATACCTGAATATCCTGTAGGTACAGCTTCCGAAACAGCTGATATGATTGCTGAATTCGTACCGATTGCAAGAACACTTCTCGGACTTGCTAACCTCAAGATTATCACATTCGGTCCACGTCCTCAGGACTTCCTTGCTTGTAATGCTCCTATTGCACAGCTTTACAACATCGGCGTGGAAATTGAGGAAAACTCCGAGCTTGACCTTTTTGCAGCTTACAATGAACACGCAAATGACAGCCGTATCCCTGCAATAATCGCAGATATGGAGGCTGAACTGGGCGAAGGCAACAAGATGGCAGGTATCCTTCCAAAGCTTGCACAGTACGAAGCTACTCTTCTCGACTGGGCAGAGGAACACAAGGGCAGCCGTGAGTATGTTGTTTTCGCAAACAAGTGCTGGCCTGCATTCCAAACACAGTTCGGCTTCGTGCCTTGCTATGTAAACAGCCGTATGAACGCAAAGGGTATCCCTGTTGCTTGTGAGGTTGATATTTACGGCGCACTCAGCGAATTCATCGGTCAGTGCGTTTCCGACGATGTTGTAACACTTCTTGATATCAACAACAGCGTTCCTGCTGATATGTACCTCAACGATATCAAGGGCAAATTCGACTATAAGCACACAGATACATTTATGGGCTTCCATTGCGGTAACACAGCTGCTTGCAAGCTTTCCACACGCACAATGAAGTATCAGCTCATTATGCACAGAGGACTTGAGCCTGACAAGGAGCCTGACATCACAAGAGGTACTCTTGAGGGCGATATCGCACCTTCCAAGATTACATTCTTCCGCCTCCAGAGTACAGCTGACGCAAAGCTTCGTGCTTACGTTGCAGAGGGCGAGGTTCTTCCTGTTGCAACAAAGAGCTTCGGCGGTATCGGTGTATTCGCAATCAAGGAAATGGGACGTTTCTATCGTCACGTTCTCATTGAAGGCAGATATCCACATCACGGCGCAGTAACCTTTGCTCACAACGGTAAGGCGCTGTTTAACGTGTTCCGCTACCTCGGTGTAGAGGAAATCGGCTTCAATCAGCCGCAGGGTATGCTTTACAAAACTGAAAATCCATTTGCTTAAAATTTTGATGCAGGGAGCGTGAGTTCCCTGCATTTTTGCTTGACAAACTAAATAATATATGCTATTATTCAATATATACTTAAAAAGCAACGAAGTGAAGAAGTAACCGTATTATTCCGATAAAGAGAGCCTTTGGACGGTGCAAAAAGGTGACGAACTGCGGCGAATACATCACGGAGCTTGTTCCCTGAACAAATCTGCGGATAGTAGGGGTGCACGGGTACGCCCGTTAAAGCGTTTCGAGGTCAAAAGCTTGCCTTTTGACAAACTGAGGTGGTACCGCGATAATTCGCCCTCTGACTTTTGTCAGGGGGCTTTTCTTTTTGGAGGCGGTTATGGACACAATTCCTGCAAAGACGATTTTACAGAAAAATAAAAGCACCGACTGGTTCGGCAGCGACTACAATATGAACCTGTATCGCGGCTGTTCACACGGTTGTATTTACTGCGACAGCAGAAGTGACTGCTATCACGTTGATAACTTTGAGCAAGTGCGTGCAAAGGAAAATTGCCTGCAAATTCTTCGTGACGAGCTTCGCCGCAAGGTGCGGACGGGCATTGTCGGCACGGGTGCAATGAGCGACCCCTACAATCCCTTTGAAGCAACGGAACAGCTTACCCGTCACGCTCTTGAGCTTATCGACGCTTACGAATTCGGAGCAGCGGTGCTGACGAAAAGCCCGCTGATTGAACGTGATACTGATGTTTTGTGCAGTATAGCGGAGCACTCTCCCGTGTTGTGCCAGGTTACAGTTACCGCCGCTGATGACAACCTATCAAGGCTTGTTGAGCCGAATGTCAGCGTAACCTCTGAGCGACTCAATGCGCTTGCAAAAATGTCTGAATACGGCTTATTTACAGGCGTTGTGATGACACCGATACTGCCATTTATCGAGGACAACGAGGATAATATCCTGCGTGTGCTGAAAATGGCAAAGGAATGCGGCGCACGGTCTGTTTACCCGATGTTCGGGGTGACAATTCGTGCAGGACAGCGTGAATATTTCTACAGCAAGCTTGAAGAAAGCTTTTCAGAGCAAGGACTTGCTGAAAAATACGAAAAAACCTACGGTAACAGATATATCTGCACCTCGCCCCACGCAAAACGGCTGTGGAAAATTTTCACGGAGGAGTGCGAAAGGCTGGGGCTGATTTACGATATGAGGGAGATTATTGCGGCATACAAGCTTGGCTACGGCGATAGTCAGCTGACGTTTTTTGACTGAACCGAAAGGAGAAATATTATGATTACAAACAAGGAAATCGACAATGGCAAAGCCTTTGATTGGGGCAGGACTTCCGCCGATTATGCCAAATATCGTGATATTTATCCCGAGGAATTTTACCGCAAAATCCACTCTCTCGGTATATGCACCGAGGGTCAGAACGTTCTTGACATCGGCACGGGAACAGGTGTTATCCCACGGAATATGTACCGCTTCGGTGCAAAGTTTACGGGTACGGATATCGCTGAAAATCAGATTGAACAGGCGAAAATCCTTGCACAGCAAAGCGGTATGGATATTGACTTTTTGTGCTGTCCGACCGAGAAGCTGGACTTCCCGAATAATACCTTTGACGCTGTTACAGCCTGTCAGTGCTTCTTTTATTTCGATCACGAAGTAACCGCTCCGAAGCTTGCGGAAATGCTGAAAAGCGGCGGCAGACTTGCGGTGCTTTATATGGCTTGGCTGCCATTTGAAGATATGATTGCAGGTGCAAGCGAGGAGCTTGTGCTGAAATACAATCCTAACTGGACGGGCTGCGGCGAAACCCGCCGTGATATCTTTGTTCCTGAGGTTTATGACAAATATTTCAAGCGTGTGCATAGCGAGCTTTTCGTCGTTAATGTACCATTTACCCGTGAAAGCTGGAACGGACGCATCAAAGCGTGCCGAGGAA
>JAZSHA010000094.1:0-9737 GCA_045533025.1 Oscillospiraceae bacterium | reverse complement strand
CAGAAACAAAGAAAAAGAATGATGTTACGCTGTACTCGCTGAGCATTTCCTCAGAGCATTTCAGAGAGGAAATTATTTATCGTTACAGAATTTCAAGCCGCACGCTTATTCACCGTATTCAGCGTGAGAATATTGACAACAACAGCATTTTTGCTTTTATTGCGGGTGCTTTTCTTTCCTGCGGAAGTATTACGGAACCTATCAAGGAGTATCATCTTGAATTTGTGGTGCCATACTATGATTTGACGCAGGATTTACTTAACCTGCTTACAGAGGTCGGCATCAATGCGAAGTACACCGAGCGAAAGAATATGTATGTTATTTATCTCAAAGGCAGCGAGGCTATTGAGGATTTGCTGACGCTTATGGGTGCGACGATGAGCAGCATTGACCTGATGAATGTCAAGATTTACAAGGACGTACGCAACAAGGCTAACCGTATTGCAAACTGCGATTCGGCTAACATTGAACGCACCCTCAAGGCGTCGGACAAGCAGATTGCGGATATTGAATATATTGCTGACACAATTGGTTTGGAAAATCTTCCTGCGGATTTGATTAACATTGCGGAACTTCGTATGGAATATCCTGAGATGTCGCTTCGTGAGCTGGGTGAAAATCTGGACAAGCCGCTTGGTAGGTCGGGTGCAAATCACAGGCTTAAAAGGATTTCCGAAATTGCGGAGGCTTTGCGTGAGGAACGTAATGAAAAATAAACGGAGGTGCAGCAAGTGAGATTTGTACATCTTCATCTGCACAGTGAATACAGCTTGCTTGACGGTGCGTGCCGCATAAAGCAGCTTGTCAGCTATGCGAAAGAACTGGGACAGGAGGCTGTTGCGGTTACTGACCACGGCTGTATGTATTCGGCTGTTGAATTTTACAATGAGGCGGTTGCGCAAGGTATAAAGCCGATTATAGGCTGTGAGGTTTATGTTGCGCCGAGGACAAGATTTGACAAAATCCACGGTCAGGACAACAAGCCTTATCATCTTGTACTGCTTTGCAAAAACAACACAGGCTATCAAAATTTAATCAAGCTTGTTTCATACGGTTACACGGAGGGCTTTTACAACAAGCCCCGTGTTGACATTGAGCTTCTCGGGAAATATCACGAGGGGCTTATTGCTTTGTCCGGTTGTCTGGCGGGTGAAATTCCAAGAAAGCTTGTTAATGGTGAATATGAGAGTGCAAAGGCAACAGCGTTGAAATACCGTGAGATTTTCGGTGAGGGCAACTATTACATTGAGATACAGAACCACAATATTCCCGAGGAAATGAGGATACTTCCGCTGTTGTACAGATTATCGGCGGAATTGGGTATTCCTCTCGTTGCTACAAACGATGCGCATTATATCACAAAACAAGACCACGAGGTACAGCGTGTTCTGATTGCAATTCAGACCAACACGCTTTTGAGTGAGCCTAATCCCCTTTCCTTCCCAACAAACGAGTTCTATATGAAGTCGGAAGCGGAAATGCGTGAGCTGTTTGTCAATGTTCCGCAGGCTGTGGACAACACGGCAAAAATTGCGGAGATATGCAATGTTGAATTTGAATTCGGCAAGATAAAGCTTCCGAAGTTTACGATTGAAAATGTTACTGACAATGTGGATTATTTTCGAAAGCTTTGCTATGCAGGAATGAAGAAGCGTTATGGGAAAAATATCAGCACGGAAATTACTGAACGAATGGAATACGAGCTTGATGTTATCACGCGCATGGGATATGTTGACTACTTTTTAATAGTATGGGATTTTATCCGTTATGCCCGTGAACAGAAAATTCCTGTTGGTCCGGGACGTGGCTCAGGTGCGGGAAGTATTGCGGCATACTGTATCGGGATAACCTCCGTTGACCCGATGAAATACAATCTGCTTTTTGAACGTTTTCTCAACCCTGAACGTGTTTCAATGCCTGACTTTGATATTGATTTCTGCTATGAAGGCAGGCAGCGGGTTATTGATTATGTTGTACGAAAGTACGGCACAGATAGGGTTGCTCAAATTATTACTTTCGGTACGATGGCGGCAAAGGGTGCAATCCGTGATGTGGGACGTGTTATGGGACTTCCCTATCAGGCTGTGGACAAGGTTTCAAAGCTGTTGTCAGGTGCACCTCTTGAAGATGAACTAAAAAACAATGCTGACCTGATGGTACTGTACAAGAATGACATTGATGTACGGAAGATGATTGACACGGCAAAAAAGCTGGAAGGTATGCCTCGTCACGCTTCTACTCACGCAGCCGGTGTTGTTATTTCGGATGCACCTATAAATGAGTATGTACCTATACAGAAAAACGGTGACGCTATTGTTACACAATACGCAAAAGACGAACTTGAAAGCCTTGGTCTTCTGAAAATGGATTTTCTCGGACTTCGAAACCTTACTGTAATCCGTGATGCTGAAAATTACATCAGAAAGGCTATTCCTGATTTTGATATAACAAAAATACAGCTTGATGACAAGGATGTTTATGAGATGATTTCTCAGGGATACACATCAGGTGTGTTCCAGTTTGAAAGTGCAGGTATGAGACAGGTACTTATGCGTCTTAAGCCCGAGTCGATTGAGGACTTGATTGCGGTGCTTTCACTGTACAGACCAGGTCCTATGGACAGTATTCCTCGATATATTGAATGCAGGCACAATCCACAGAAGGTTACTTACAAGCATCCGATTTTAAAGGATATCCTTGATGTAACCTATGGCTGTATTGTTTATCAGGAACAAGTAATGGAAATCTGTCGCAAAATGGCAGGTTATTCATATGGACGTGCTGACCTGGTAAGACGTGCTATGGCAAAAAAAAAGGCTGATGTAATGCTTAAAGAACGTAGCGTTTTTGTTGAGGGTGCGCTGGCAAATGGTATTTCTGAAAATGTTGCAAATGACATTTTCGATGAGATGGTAAGCTTTGCTTCGTATGCGTTCAACAAGTCACACGCAGCAGCTTATGCTTATATTTCCTATCAGACGGCTTATCTAAAATGCCATTATTACAAGGAATATATGGCGGCACTGATGACGGCTTCTCTTGAAAATACGGGTAAGATACTTGAATACACGGAAGAATGTGCGAAGAATGGTATTACCATACTCCCGCCCGATATCAATGAAAGCGGAATCGGTTTTGTACCAACTGTAAATGGAATTCGCTTTGCACTTCTTGCTGTTAAAAATCTTGGTATCAACTCTATCCGTGATATGATTGCTGAACGTGAACGGGATGGTAAATTTCTATCGCTTGAGGATTTCTGCAAGCGTATGAATGGAAAGGACATCAATCAACGTGCTATTGAAAGTCTAATTAAATGTGGTGCGTTTGACTGTTTCAAGCATAACAGACGAGAAATGTTTGAAAATTATGATAGGATTTTCAGCAACATTCAGGCTTACTCCTCACGGAATATGGAGGGGCAGATTAACTTCTTTGAGCTTAATTCTGGTGAAGATAATTCTTCAGTAAATATTGAACATTATGAGGAATATCCGCTTCATGAAAAGCTTGAAATGGAAAAAGATATTCTCGGAACTTACATTTCTGGACATCCGCTTGACAGTTACAGCTTATATTCCAAGCTTTTGCATACAAATTCACTTGCACAGTTATTTGATGAGTCACAGCCATTAAAAGATAACGGTATTGTAAAGCTGTTCTGTATATTGCAAGGGATAAAACTTTACACGCAAAAGAATGGTGCATCAATGGCTTTTGTTACACTGGAAGATAGATGCAACGAAGCTGAAGGAATTGTTTTTGCGGATATTCTTGCTGGAAACAGGAATATTATTCAGAAAGGAAGAAAAGTTTTTCTTACAGCAAAGCTTTCCTATAAAGATGACGAACCTAAACTCATTATTCAGCAGATTTTTGATGCAGAAATCTATATGAAACATATTTCAGAAATGTCGCTTTATATAAAATGCAGTTCTTTTGAAAAAGACAAAATTCAAAGCATTATAGATATCTGCGCTGATTATTCAGGACACAACAAGGTTATTTTGTATTTCCATGATATTAAAAAAATGGTTTCACCCAAGACAATCAAAGGAATAAAACTAAACGAAAAATTATTTAATAGTCTTTCTGCAATAACAGGCTACGAAAATATTGCTTTAAAATAGCAATATGCTTAATTATTGCAGCAATAAACTTAATTATTGCTTATTGTCTTGACAAAGCCTGCATAAAATAGTATAATATATAATGTTTGGAAAGTATAATTTGTACATTTTATGTATATAATTTGGAGGAAAAAGGTATGAAGAGAATAGGTGTTTTAACAAGCGGCGGCGACGCTCCTGGTATGAATGCTGCTGTAAGAGCTGTAACAAGAGCTGCTATCGGCAAGGGATATGAGGTTGTCGGTATTCAGAGAGGATATAATGGTCTTCTCAATGGCGAAACAATCAATCTCGGTGCTCGTGATGTTTCAAATATTATTCAGCACGGCGGTACAATGCTTTATACTGCTCGCTGTAAAGAATTCAAAGATTGGGAATATGTTGAAAAGGCAAAGGCTCGTTGCGATGAGCTCGGTCTTGTAGGTATTGTTGTTATTGGCGGCGATGGCTCCTTCAGAGGTGCCGCTGACCTTTCAAAGGCTGGTGTTCCTTGTATTGGTATTCCAGGTACTATTGACAATGATATTTCCTGTACTGATTACACAATCGGTTATGATACAGCTATGAATACTGCTATGGAAATGGTTGATAAAATCCGTGATACAGCAATGTCTCACGATCGTTGCTCCCTCGTTGAAGTAATGGGAAGAAATGCAGGTTGGATTGCTCTTAATGTTGGTACAGCTGTTGGTGCTATGGCTATTCTTACTCCTGAAGTTCCTTATAACCTTGATGAAATTATTGCTAAAATGGAAGCTTCAAAGAAGGACAAGAAGCAGCACTTTATTATTCTTGTATCTGAAGGCATAGGTAATTCTGAAGCTCTTGCTAAGGAAATTGAGGCAAGAACAGGCATTGAGTCACGTGCCACAATTCTCGGACACGTTCAGCGCGGTGGTTCTCCTACAGTTCGTGACAGAGTTGCTGCAAGTGAAATGGGTTATTATGCTGTAAATCTTCTTGATCAGGGTATCGGTAACCGTGTTGTTGCAATGCGTGATAACAAGATTGTTGACTTTGATATCAAGGAAGCTCTTTCTATGAAAAAGCCTTTTGATGAAAATCTTTACAAAATTGCAAACGAAATTTCTTTCTAATTTAAATTAAATATTGGCATTTACAGAGTAGACAGATGTGCGTATAAGTGCTTGGCGGACGGGGAGTTGCCGCCTTGACGAAAAACATATTCTTTGTTTGCGGTACATCTGTCGCATCCCGCTGAAATGCATAACAGGAGCTTTTCATTGAAATGATGTTTCTCCCGATTATGCAAATTAGCATAATTTTAAGGAGGTATTATGATGAAAAGCTTTTTTTCTACATTCAAAGACTCTGCGGCGGAAATTAAAAATATTCGCTGCCTTACTGTAACAGGTATTCTTGTGGCAATTTTTATTATTTTGGATATGTTCTCCATAAGAATTGGTGATTTTATTAAGGTAAACTTTGCTTTTGTTGCACTTGCTTCAGTAGGTATGCTGTTTGGTCCTGTTTCTGCAATACTTGCTGCACTTGCAGGCGACCTTATCGGCTGTATTCTAAGTGGTCAGGCTCCCCTACCCCTTCTCTCCTGCACAGCTGTATTAGAAGGCTTGCTGTATGGAATAATGCTTTATAAACAAAATGGAATTAAACTTATTACTATGTCAGTTATTGCAAGAATTATTGACTCAGCAGTTATATCTCTGCTACTCAACACAATGGTGCTCAGATACTACAATTTTATGTCAAACACTGCTGAACAGTTTTATATTCGCTGCGGAAAGATTGCAACAGAGCTTATTGTCTTTATTCCGCTTATGATAATAATTATTCCTGCTGTTATGACTATTTATAATAAAATTTTTAAACGTAAACCACAGATTTGAGAAAGGATATGTATTTATGGCACCTGCTTATGATAAAAAAAAGCAGATAGAATTGCAAAATATTATTTTTAGCACAAACGAAAAAAAGTTAATGGTTTCACCTGAGTTTCTAACTGAAATGACAAAGCATTACATTTCAAAAAGAATGAAAACCATCAATCAGACAATGGAAGGCATTGCAGCTACTAAAAATCCACAAAACTTTTTCAATTATTTTGATACAATTTTTGAAGCTCTTGATGAACTTATTGTCCTTCAGAATTACCATACATTTAAAGAACCATTGCCGTCAGTTGTGAAAAATACGCTTATCGCCAAAAAAGGAAGATATATAATTGCTATGCTCAATCGAGTATGGAAAGAAGCTAATCAAAAAGCAAAATATGATGCACGTTCTGAACTTCCGAGAAAAGTTGAAGATTTCGAACACGTCTTGAATGAGCTTCTTGTTTTCAAGGATAAATATACTCCTGACAGTATGGATATACTTAACAAGTTTTATTCATCAGTTTACGGGCATAACATTGATGAAGAACCCATTATTGAAGAAACCGAAATGCCGCAAGATGAACTTGTTCTTGGTGAAAATGAAAATGAGTTCACTGAACAAGAATTTCCTACTGTTAAATAAAATTAAGGCAAGCGTTAATACGCTTGCCTTTTTTATAACTCTTCAGGATCTTTTTTTATTCTAAACACAATTCTGAAAAAACTTGAAAGCATCTTTGGACTCTTAATGACAACAATTTTCATACATAATACCTCCATCTTTGAGTTATTACATATTATTCAAAAACACAATAAGCGTGCTACATTTTTGAAAAAACCACGAGTATCTGTCCATTTTTTATATTAATACAACACTTATCAACGATAATTTCGTTGCTAACCCCTAATGGGAACTTATTTGTCAAACAATATTCTGACAAATTGTATTTTGTTCCAAAAGTTGTTATTGTAGCCTTTTCGCTATACGAAAAGATTGAAAAGTACATTCCTTTTAATTTATCAAAAGTATACTCTCCTGTATTCAACAAATGAACAATATCATTTTCTCCCAACAAATAACCGTATCCGCCATTTTCAAGAATATACGCCAAAGTTTGAATATTAGCAAAAGTATGATCTAACCGTCCCCCGATTGAAGCTGCAATAACAATATCCTTATATCCCCTCGATAAAGCAAGCTTTACAGCAAGCATTGTGTCAGTATCATCTTTTTCAGATGATGCTCTTATTATCTCACAATCATCAGGAAGTTCAAAGCGATAACTATCAAAGTCACCCAACAACAAATTAGGTTTTATACCAAGTCTTTTTAAAACAGAATAACCGCTGTCAGCAGCTATAATATAGGCATCATCAGGTGGAGAAATGTTATAATTATTACTCGGCGCGCCACAAAAAATCCAGCATATATTTTTTTTATTTTCCATATAAATCCTATCTTTTTATTTCCCATTCTTTAAGCTGCTTTGCTTCTTCGTACATCTCAACATAACTGTTATGACGTGAAGCTGAAATTATACCTGAATTAACTGCTTCAAGAACTGCACACCCTTTTTCTTTTATATGAGCGCAATTTTGAAAACGACATTTACCTTCATATTCATCAAACTCAGGGAAACAAAACTTAAGCTCATCTTTTAAAATTATATCATATTTTTGTGTTTCAAATGTTGAAAAACCAGGTGTATCAGCAATGTATCCGCCATTGTCAAGCTTGTACAACTCAACATTTCTTGTTGTATGTCGTCCACGTCCAAGTTTTTTACTTATATCACCAGTTTTCAAATCCAAATCCTTAACAATATGATTAAGCAATGTTGATTTTCCTACGCCCGTGTTCCCTGTAAAGGCACTAATCTTTCCTGCCAGCATATCATAAAGATTCATATATGAATCTGGATTTTCATAATTCACTTCAATAAATTTCGCATCAGAATTTCTATATATATCAACTAACTCAGTATTTTTCTGTAAATCAAGCTTTGTAACTGCTATTATGCTTTTTATATTTTTATAATTTGCAATAGCAAGAAACTTGTCAATCAAAGTGAGGTTTGGCGCTGGTTCACAAGTTGATGCCACAAATATAATATAATCAATGTTTGCGAGAGGTGGTCTGATAAGACTATTTTTTCTTGGCAGAATTTTATCAACAACGCCCTTATTCCCATCAATATCTGTTATTATTACCTTATCTCCTGCACATGGAGAAATATTTTGTTTTCTGAATATTCCCCTTGCCTTACACTCTAAAATACCCAAAGGGGTCTCTGCAAAATAGAGACCCCCTATAGCTTTCAGAAGCATACCTTCAACTGAATTTACACTACTCATTAATATCCGAATACCTCATTCCAGAACGCTTCATCATCTTCATCAATATATACTTCTTCAGAATTGTTATTATTATCCTCATTATTGTCTTCACCATCAGAGAACAATTTCTTCAATACACTCTTTTCAAACTTTACCTCTGTAACATTTCCTTCAACAAAATCAACTGAATACTCACCTATTGTATCACTTTCCTTTGTTTTGTCATTTACAGCTTCAAGAATAACCTTCTGCATTTCAGTTCCCTTAACTGTAACAGAAACTGTAGATGCATATGCAAGATTATCAATAGTAGTTGTACCAATAATAGTACCATTTACATAACAATTAAATGTTGCCTTGCCCTTAATACTGCTTGGTACAGCAAAAGTGATAACTTCTTCTGTTTCAGGCATAACACCTGTACTAAGTGTAAGAATGATGGTTGTATTAAGTTTTACAATATTAGGCTGTCCAGCATCATTAAGTGCTGGAATACTCTGTTCAACAACAGTTCCCTCTGGTTCAATTGAGTCGACTGTCATTGTCTGAATAGTAAACTTTTCACCTAAAAGAACCTTTGCTTCATCAAGAGTATAACCAATACACTGAGGAACCTTTACGTCCTGTTCTTCAGGACCACGGCTTACATACATTCTGATTGTAGAACCATAAGCAACCTTTTCGTTTCTTGCAGGGTCAGTCATAATTACCTGATCTTTCGGTACCTTTTCATCAAATACACTTGTAATTATTACATTAAAGCCTTCATTATCTTTAAGCATATTAAGAGCCGTATTTGAATCAAGCTCATATACATTTGGAATGGTTACCATTCGAGGTCCCTTGCTGACTACAACCTTTACTGTTGAATTACCAATAATGTAATCCTTACCTTCAGCAGGAGTCTGCTTGATAATTGCACCTGCTGGAATTTCATTTGAATATTCCTGTGATTCAACTACCAAATCAAAATATTCTGCATAGTGAGTATCAACTTCCTTATAGCTATACTGAATAAGATTAGGCATTTTACCGATTTGTGTTTCAGTACCATCTGTATCGATATACTTCATTATCATAATTGCAATAAATGCAACAACAATAATGATAATACCTGCCGCAATAGCTGTTAATACAACAACGAAATAAGAAGACTTTGAAGGCTTATCATCTTCCTCATAATCATCATAATCGTCATAATCATTAACCTGTTCCTTAATCTTTGAACGAGTACGCATTTTTTTCACTTCACTATTCCTTTCGGCTCTTGCATTTGACTCAGCTGCTGCCTTTGAAACAGCACTTGCATTAAAATACTGAGTTTTTTCCGAAAGATATTTATATTCAAAAACAATACTTGGATTTTTTTTGAACTCTTCAATATCCTTAATCATTTCAGAAGCTGACTGGTATC
>JAZSHA010000209.1:0-8198 GCA_045533025.1 Oscillospiraceae bacterium | reverse complement strand
CCGCTTGGCCTCCGACTTCCAAGAAGAAGCCCAGGAGCTGTAGCAGTTCCTGAGCTTTTTTCTTTATTCGTGCGAAATCTTAAAGACTCGATACAACGGGCAGTAAAGTATGTGCGAGAAAATAAAGTACGGTGTCAGCCTTTTTCCTTACCTTCCAGAACAAACTATAATTCGGGTGCATTGTATAAGGTTAAAAAACAAATTAACTTCTCGCCTTGTCAGCAGATATCGGGGGAGAAGTAAACTAACAGTTTTTCATTATCTTCTTGGGTAGAGAATAGTTACAGATTTCCACTAGGGTGCCCCGCGGGCGAGCGCTCCGCGCTTCAGTATCTTGCCGCCCAGGCAAAAGTTTGCGCGCGGCGGGGGCTACGCTTTTTAAGTGCACAAGCATTTCTATCATTATAAATTAAAATACCCTCGGCGAAGCCGACAAAAGTAACTCAAAGTTCACGCAGCGCAAAACCTGATGAAGCCGCAGCTTAACAAAAATGAGTTACAAAATAAAAAAAGCACAATTCCAGACGTCTGGAAAGTGCTTGACAAAAGTAGAAAAATGTAGTATTATGACTTGCAGGGCATGCCATAAAACGGTAGGCGGTCAAATCCTGCTCCCAGAAATGGGGGAATGCGCTATGACGTGGAACGATTTCTTAACGCTCGCACTCGTAGTTTGCAATATCATTCAGATAGCGCAAAACAGCCATAAAAGGAAATAACCGCCCTCAGCTTCCAACTTTGGCGGTTATTTCTTTAACTTAACCAATGGGAGCGACCGTCTACAGGTATGCCCCTTTAATATTATTATACAGGCTCTTGGCTATTATGTCAAGGGCTATTTTTTTACATTAATTCATTAAACGCTCTGTAAATTGCAAATAGTACTAAAAATATAAATACAAATTTAGGTAAAAATTTTGTTAGTAAGGCATATTTTAATGATTGAATTCCTTTTTTCATTTCTAATTTGTCCATTTATTCATTTCCTTTCTCTGTATTATATATTTTAAACATTTCAACAGATTCACCGCTGAATTTTCCGTAAATGATTACTTCATTCCAATCATTTTTTACAGACATAGTATAAGTTCTTTCCATTTTTGTTCCTGAAACAAGGTCTTCAAATAAATTATGGGAACCCATATCAGATGATAAATAGCCGTCTTCATACGATGATAATACACAATTTATATGTGCTTCGCTTTCACTTTTGTTTTCTACTTCAATATCAAGTTTAATATATTTACCATCTGAAAGTGATGAATTTGTTATTTGTATATCCGTTATTTTGTATGTAACTCCATTCTTTTCAAATGATGTTACGTTGTTCATTTCTTTAACAGTTTTTATTATTTCATCACCTTTGAAGTAGAATATCGCAACACCAGCAACAACTAAAATAATCAAGAATATAATTAATCCCGTTGGATTAAATCTTTTTTTATGGCAATAAGGGCATTCATATAATTTTTTATCATAAGTCAACCTACATTTTTTACATTTGACTTTCTTTACTTCCTTTGCCATTTTATATTACTCCTTTATTTTTGTATTCTGTATCGTCATTTTCTTCTTTCATCGCTTCAATACGTCCTATAATAATTCCGCGTTGCTGTTCGTTAAGTTCACGGAATTTTTTTATTAATTCTGTTTCTATATCAGATAAGTCTGAGCGTGATAAACCTTTTTTGTCATTGGTTCGTCCTGCAATATAATCTAAGCTTACGTTATGATATTCAGCTAATTTTATTATAAATTCAAATTGCGGCTCTCGTTCTCCGCTTTCATATCTTCTATATTGTGTTACATTAGTATCTAAATCAGCTGCAATTTCTTTTTGAAGCTTGTCGGCATCTTCTCTTAAATCTTTTATTCGATTATACATAGAATCACCACCACAAGAAAATTATACCATAAAAATACCAAAAGGTATTGACAAACATACCGTTTGGTATTATAATAATTCGTAAAGTACCAATTGGTATTTTACGACCTGTAACAAGTCATAAAACTGTTAAACAAAGTTGTCCGATGTCTAACCCCTGTGGCTCGGTAGGTGAGAGCCATATGTCAAGGAAAAGACGTAAAAACCCCAACGGGGAAAAGTTGGTGAAAAACCTACGCAAAGGAAAATGCGGAAAATAACCACGTAAATGATAGTGCCGCCGTAGTTTTGCTTACCTCTACGGCTGGCACTCCATTCAAAAGGTAAGTAGAAAGGGTAGGTAAAAAATGATTAAACATTGTGATTTTTATTTATTTCTTGTCATTTCTGTTCTTGTGCTTTCTTTTGTTTTAATAGCTTCTCAAATGATACTGCAACGCACTGAAGTTAAAGTTCCTGCTAGATGTTACGAACAAGGCGAAACAATTGATGGATATATAGTTGAAGCTGTTGTTTCAGATACACAGTTATATGCAACATTGCCTAATGATGAGAACACAATATATTTACTTACAATTTCAGCTGATAAATGGGACGATGTTCCTTTTGCTGAAAAGCCTTTTGAACGTGTTACCGATTATTTCAGCATTGTTGATGTACAAATTCCAAATGATGATAAATCCGAGTAGGATTTACACAAAACTAAAAAAGGTAGGTGTTTAAATTGTATTCAGTATTTATTCTCATCGGCTTGGCGGTGTCGATTATAATGTTCCTTATATCGCAAAATCGTGTAAGGCATTACCGCTATGCAGTAAATGAGGAAGAAGAAAAGGATTTTAAGAAGCCGTTTCGTTTCCGCTTCTGGCTTATCGTTCTTATTGCAAGTTTAATTTTCGCTTGCTGCTTTGTTCCGCTTGCATATTTGACAAGCAGCTTGATGAAGGGAGTCTGAAAAATGGTTGAGCTTCTTACTTGGGGAATTGTAATCCTTTTTCTTGCTGTAAGTCAGTTTATCGCAATGCTTATGGTTAGGCGTTTTGATAAATTCTGCAACAAGATAAAAGCGAAGCTCTCACCCAGACCGCAAGCACCTGAAACGGAAGTAAAAAAGACTTCAACAGTTATTATGGAAGATATTTCTTCTGATATTCCGCATTCAGATGATATATAAACCGCCGCAGGTCGGTCAACCTGCCACCCCGGCTATAAGCGGCATAGCAAACCGCAATAATATAAAAAGGAGTAAAAAATATGGTAAAAATCGTAGGCTTTCAGCACAAGGAAGGCAAATTTAAGAATGACAGCAATCAGGATGTTGTTTATAACAATGTAACATTGTTCTACATTTCTGATTGTGTCAAAAATGTTGTCGGCTGCTCTGTAGGTGAAATTAAAGTACCTTTTGAACAGTGCCAGGCAATTACAGGCTTTGATTACGCAAATCTTCCCGAAATTCTCAATAAAAATGTTGAGCTTTCTTACATTCCTGTTGGTAAGTATCAGCAGCTTTCTTCTGTTCGTGTTATTGAGGACAAGAAGTAATGGAAGAACTTATTGAAGAAATTTATCCAGAAGAAATAGAAGAAACTACTGTCGTTACTACTGTTCCAGATGAATATACAGAAACAACTTTAGTTACTACTGTTTCCGAGGAAGAAACTACAACCGTTACTGAACCGCTTCAATCAGAAGCTTCAGAACAAGAAAACGTTACTTTTGAATACAGTAACGATGATGGTTCTGTTGTTTACTTTGAATCTCTTGATGCTAAGCTTCTTTATGAACGTATTCAGAAAGATAATCAAGTAATTATCAATAATCAGTTTGATTATATAGAAATTCAATCTTCAATAGTTGAAAATCAAGCTGAAATAATTGCTCATCTTAAAGAACAGAATGTTCATCTATCTGAAATGAATACAGTTCTTGCAAATTTCTTTTTCTGTTTTATGGTTCTTATGGTTTGTAAGTTTGTTCATTTTCTTTTTTATAAAGTGTTTTTCGGTGGATTAACCTAAATTACCACCGTTAAATAAATTTATAAATGGGAGGTTTTATTCTATGAAGAATGAAACAAAAGCAAAAATCCTTGCAAAAGTCAATAAGGCTTATAACAAGGTAATGGCTGTCGGCTGTTCTGCAGCTACAGCAATCGGAGCAGCTTCCGTTACATCTTTTGCGGAAGGTGAAGCTACTACTACAACTACATCAAGTCTTTCATCAGCGCTTTCGTCAGTTGACCCTAATGTAGTTCTCAATGGCTTCTATGAAGTGCTTCCGACAGTTCTCACTATTGCACTTCCTATCATCGGCGCAAAGGTTGCCCTTAACTTCCTTTTCGGCTCTGTAAAGGGTGCATAATCACTTTTGATTGGCAGGGACAACTTCATCAGTCACGCAGTTGTCCCTGTTTTTCAATTTATGGGGTGAACTTTAATGAAGAAAATAATTGCAGTAATTGTTGTGCTTATGTTTGCAGCTGTACTGTTTAATATAAATGTTTTTGCTGATACATCATCAGTAGACGGTGGTATTACTTCGGGCGGTGGTGGTCGAGGTGGTAGCCGTACCGAATATGGTAACGGTTTAAACGTATTCTTCGAAACTTTGGAAGATTTCACGGACGGAAATATTACATATGATGAATTTAATTCTAAAACATCAACCATACTTGAAGAATATGCAGGTGAATTTTCTGATAGGGCAGGTATTACCCTTATTAATGATATAAAAAGTCAAGTTAACGATTATGTTACTAAATATGGTAAAAATGCTCCTATGTATATATACGATAGCATTTCGGATATTTTAAACAATTACGAAACAACCGAAACTATACCAACAACCGATAAAAAAGGTTATGGTGCTTGTATAAAAACTAATTTTGTTTCTTCTATGACTATCAATACCGAAACCTACGGCGATTACATTGTATTGTATTCTGACTCTAATGGTAATCCTACTTATAGTATTCAAGCTAATGACGGTAGTCAATTAATGTTTGTTAAGCGTATTAATGGCGGTAATTCTCAAATTTCTTATTCATCAGGCGGTGTTACTTATTCTTCGGTTGATTATATGGACGAGGGCGAATATATACACGTTTATGGTGATGTACGAAACTCAGACGGAACACCAGCCGAAACGGATGATACATATGTAGACCAATTAACATATGACTTTAGCAACGCAACTGATAGTGAACTTGATGAATTATTGCAAGAATTGAAGGAAGAACTTGAAAGACAAAATCCCGATTTGTCAACAATGGAAGGCTTGTTAGAGTCAATATATTATCGCCTTGGGTCTCTTGACTCTGATAACGATAATTCTCTTTTAGGACAAGTAGTTTCTTCTATAAATTCTCTTAAAGAAAGTATTGAAAATATTGATTTTGAATTTGATACAGATAAAGAATATAATTTTGAAGATATATTCGGAGATTTCGAATTTAGTATAGATTTTAGCGATTTTTTTGTTGACTTTGAAGCAAATATAAATTTATATTTTACTGTTGAAGATGGTTATTTTGATACTAAATTTACAGAGTTAAAAGATAATTTTAATTCTGAATTTGCTTTTATTGATAATATTTCATCTTATGTAAAGAAAATATTTGATGCTTTTGATGCATTATGGGAAGAAGATAATACTACTGAACCTGAGGAGTGGGAAAATGATACCGCCGAGTATAACAGTTGAAATACTTGAAAAAACATATACAGTTATTGACTTTGCTATAGTTGATGAATTTATGCCTACAGTTCGTAACATTATTTCATTTATTCTTATGGCTAAATTTTTTATATCTAAATTAAAGGCGCTTCCAGCTATTATCGGTCAAGTTCCTGTTATCGGTCCATCAGATTCAATGCAAGTTGAAATATATCGTAATAAGTACGGTGGATAATTATGATTATTGAAGCTATTTTTAACACTATTTTTGGTATTGCTGATGTTGTTTTTAATTTGATTGATTTTTCAGATTTAAATGATGCAACATTACAATTAAATGAAAAATCAGTCATACTTCCCGAAATGTTTCATTATATAGCGTATTTTCTTGACGGTCAGGTTATTAAATGGCTTATAAAACTTGAATTTTACTGGATTCAGTTTAAACTTCTCTGGGCAATAGTTTTACGTATAAAATCATTTATTCCATCTATAAGCAGTACATAAAAGGTGAGTGTATTATGAGTTTTAAACCTATTCTTGATATGATGATGGGCTTTATGCTTTTCTTCTGTAAGCTCCTCGGAGCTGTTTTGCTTCCGTTTTTCATTATGATATTTGTTTTCATCGGATATTATTACATAAAAGGTAAACGTAGAAAAAAGCCTAAATACAGAAAAAAATATAAGAAGCCTGGCTTGTTTGGTTGGATATTCAGTATATTTAAACGTTTCTTTTGGGATTTCCCAAAACGTTTTGTATTGGATTGGTATAACAAAAATCCCGATGGTTTTTTTGAATATGGAGTTCATCTCTTTGCTGGTGAGCAGGGAAGCGGAAAATCTGTAGCCGTTGCTGAATTTATTCTTAGACTTATGAAAATGTATCCAGCTTGTAAGGTTATGACTAATATAAAATTTGAAGGTCAGGACGGTAAAGTAACTTGCCCAGAAGATTTTATTATGAATAATAACGGCGAGTTCGGTATGATTGTATTCCTTGATGAGATTCAAAACTGGTTTTCATCATTGGAGTCAAAGAACTTTCCTCCTGAAGCCTTAGAAGATATTACGCAGCAGCGGAAGCAGCGTAAGATTTTTGTTGGTACTTCTCAGGTATTTATGAGAGTTGCAAAGCCCATCAGAGAGCAGATAACACTTCTGTATGAACCTTTGACAGTTGCAGGGTGTTTGACATTTGTAAGGGTATATAAGTGCAAGCTTGACGATAGCGGAAGCGTCAAGAATAAAGTGCTTAGAAAATTATATTTTTTTGTACATACGGACGAAATTAGAAACGCTTATGATACTTATGAAAGAGTACAAAGGCTTACTGATAAAGGCTATAAACCAAGAACTGAACAGCCATTTTCAGATGTAAAATTCAGTTTATCGGATTTGGAACTGCCTAAGCGCTGACCGTGCTGCGCACGGTCAGCTTAGCAGCCAAATAAATTATATAACGGGGTGATTATTATGTATAACAATACAGGCTAATTATGTATTTATGGCATAATTAGCTTTATTTATTTTTATCAAAGGGTGAGTTTAGTGTCAGTAGTATGGCGAAAACATTTGGAAAGCGGTGAATTGTTTCCTGTTTTAGATGATGCAGAATTTGAAATTCCTGCGCATTTACAGGAAGCGGAATATAATTCTATTGATTATGAAAAAACAAGAGAAGTTACTATTATGGAGCTTCAAGAGCAGCTTTCGGCAGCACAAAATCAAATCAAGATTATTACAGAGTCACCAAAGGCTGAACCTATAATTATTGAAAACAAAACAGAAATAGAACCTGAAGATGACGTAGTTCATAAACATCGGGATTATTCTTCAATTTTTTTATCAGCAATTCTTGTTTTATTACTTATAGTTGTTTTCGGTGTTTTCTTAAATTTAAAAAATAATTCTAATGAAGATATTCCAGAACAGCCACAATATGTTGAAGAAGCTTCTGAAGAAGAGCAGAAAGATGAACTTTCAGAATTAGTAGAAAAGTTGGAAGGTGTTCTTCCTATTATGCTTTCTCTTTCTCTTTCTTTTACTGGTCTTCGTATAGGTATTAAATTTTTACGTTCTGTCAATTGATTATATAGGAGGATAAAGATGAATTATAATTCAATGTTAAGTGATATAACGGTATCTGAGTTTATTGGCTTGATTGGAGCAGCAGCATTTATTGTTCTTATCGGTTATGTTATAACGAGGATTATTTTATTTGTACTTGAAATGATTATTTTTTTATTTCGTAAGGATAAATACAGAGCTAAATATGATTGTGCATATTTATATGCATTGAAACATATGGCAAAATTACGAAATCAAGTCAAGAATGCAAGGTCAGAAAAAGCTTTTTATTTGTTTTATAACCGTATGGTCGGTGCATTTGAAACCTATGTGCATTTAGGTTTATTTACATATAAACAATTTGACAAGCTTTGTGATGTCCGTGGAGTATATGTTTTTAATGAAGTGCAAAGAAAAATATATGAGGAGAATTGGAATAATGAAAGCACCCAAGAACATACAAAAATCAATCCGAATAACTGAAAAAGTAGCTGAGTACATAGAGCAGCAGAACGGCGAGGGCTTCAATGAAAAATTCTGCAATATGGTAATGTACTGTATGGAGA
>JAZSHA010000278.1:0-14907 GCA_045533025.1 Oscillospiraceae bacterium | reverse complement strand
GCAGGTTTGGAGCTCAGGGCAGAGCTCCTTCATAATTCCAACGTAGTCGGAATCCTTGTATCCGTCAACCATAACAAGAGTGTGTGTATCGGACTGGTGAAGGAGGTATTCAGCCTCGTGAATTTTGTAAGCTGTGTTTACTGTAACAAGAACTGCACCAATAGTTGTACAAGCCCAGAAAGTGATGTACCACGCAGGCACGTTTGTTGCCCAGATAGCAACGTGGTCGCCCTTCTTTACGCCCATAGCAACAAGTGCCTTAGCAAAGCGTCTTACATCGTCACGGAATTCAGGGTAGGTTCTTGTGTAGTCAAGCTCAGTGTATCTGAAAGCGTACTGATTAGGGAATTCCTCACAGATTCTGTCCAGTACGTCAGGGAATGTTTCGTCAATGATTGTTTCCTTTGGCCAAGGATAGTAGCCAGTGCCGCGGGAGTCAATCTGAAGCTTGTGCTTCTTTGCGCGGAGGTATGGCTTCATATACTTTGCAAACTGCGGGAATACGATACCAGCCGCATACAGGTCTCTTGACCATCTCTTTACCCATTCAAGGGAAACGTAGCCGTCATATTCAATCTTCTGAAGTGCCGCAAGCATTTCAGCGATAGGAAGGTCGCCCTCTCCCATCATCTTGTAAGCAAGCTTGCCGTCCTCCATAACGGAGTCCTTCACGTGAATGTACTTGATGTAATCGCCGAGATTTTCAACAGTCTGCTGACCTGTTTCGCCAACGTAGCGAGCAGGGTGGTGCATATCCCAGAGAGCAGCAATATTCTTGTGAGCAACAGCGTCGAGAACCTTTCTCAGACGTGCTGTGTCAGCGTAAACGCCGTTTGTTTCAACGAGAAGTGTAACGTTGTTCTTTTCAGCAATCGGAGCAACTTCCTTGAGGAAAGCAATGATTGCATTGTCGTCAACTTCGTCAACAGGAGCAGGCTCAAGGTCTGCAAGAATTCTGATATATGGTGTACCCAGCTTATTTGCAAGCTCAGCGTACTGTGTGATATCCTCAACAGTTTCGTCGTGCTTGTCCGCAAACTTCAGGCAGGCACCGCTGGAAAGACAGGGAATTTCAAGTCCAATTTTTTTCAGCTTTGCAATGGTAGCATCAATGTTTGCAGCTGTAAAAGGCTTTGCTCTTACAGAAGAAATTTCGTTGCCAAGGCCTCTTACCTCAATACCGTGGAAGCCAAGGTCTTTTGCCATAGTATATATGTCAATCCATGAATAGTCAGGACACGCGAGCGTAGAAAAACTGATTTTCATTTAATTTCCTCCAATTTCAAATAATGCAATACAAATTAATGATACCATATTTTTTTGTTAAAATCAAGCCTTTTGGCATAACTATATTTCATATTTCACCATAATTTCAAGGCATAACGAAAACCGTGGGTACCCAAAGATACCCACGGTAAGAATTATCTGAGTAAAAATGCCTTTGCGCCGTGGCTGTTGAGTTTAACAGAAACAACCTTGTCAGCGGAAACCGTTTCACCGCTCCAAAGTTCAGTTGCTGTCACACCGCTGTAAATCTCAACGTCAGCAAGGGATATTTCAACCTCGCTTGCCTTGTCACCCGTGTTGAATACAGCTATATACTGTCCGCCCTCAGAGCAAGCCGCCGTCCAAAGAATATGCTCAACGCCGTCAATTTCCTTTTTCCATACCTGATGAGAGTGACGTGCGTTGCTGTGCATAGCAAGGATACCCTCGTTTGTCAGCAGATTCATCGTAAACTCGTCAAAGCCTGTCATTTCGCCGCCAATCATAAGCGGTGAACGGAAAATGCTCCAGAGAGTCATCATCGTAATCTGCTCGTCCTCGGTAAACTTGGTGCGGATTGACTTGTCGTAGTCCTGAAGAAGCGGACCAATCGGCAGCATATCTGCATCAGGCCAGTGTCCAGCGCCAGTATGAATACTCCACTTTTCAGCACGCTCAAACATAGCATAAAGGAGCTCCCACTTGTCCCAGAAATCGTCTGTTATACGCCACATATTTGAAATTTGCTTGTAAAGCTCAGCCTTTTCAAGAAGTGCAGGTCCAGGAGAAAGGCTCAGTACCATATCACGGCCACAGCTGTGAAGTGCCTCACTCAGCATAACAAGCTCAGCTTCTTCGTGAGGAAGCTCACGGCAGATATCGTCGCACTTGATAAAGTCAACACCCCAGCTTGCGTAAAGCTCAAAAATACTGTCGTAATAAGCACGTCCGCCCTCAGTTTCAGCATTTACGCCATACATATCAGGGTTCCATGCACAAATGCTTGAAGAACGTGCAATATTTTTCGCTGTCTTGTCAGTACCCTTTATTTTCAGGTTCTTGTGAACAGCGTGACGAGGAATACCCCTCATAATGTGAATACCAAATTTCAGTCCAAGAGAGTGAATGTACTCCGCAAGAGGTGCAAAGCCCTTTCCGTCAGCAGCAGACGGGAAACGGTTTACCGCAGGGATAAGACGGGAATATTCGTCCATGCAAAGCTCACCGAACGGCTCATATTCGTGACAGGTCGCATTCGGTGCGCTCCACTGAATGTCAACAACAACGTACTCCCAGCCGTACTGCTTCAAGTGCTTCGCCATAAATTCAGCGTTTTTTCTTACAGTTGCCTCGTCGACAGCTGCGCCGTAGCAGTCCCAGCTGTTCCAACCCATAGGTGCGGTTAATGTCTTCATATCAATTACTCCTTATTCTCAAAATAGTCAATGTTAAGCTTTTCAAATTCAGCCGTGTTGTTTCCTACAGCGTAAAGTCCCATTACAACTCCCGTAAAGCCGCCCGAAACCTCGCTTGAAAGGTACTTCGTGCTGCCGTAGCCAAGACCTGTTTCCTTGCCGTTATCGCTGATAAAGAACTTGTAGCCGAAATTGTCAGCACGGATAATCAGCCTTGCCTTGTTGCCCGAAAGCTTCACAGCACTCTGAACGTGCTTGATGTCGCCGATATTCAGCTTCAGCACAGCCTCAAAGCCGCCGTCTGCTTCACGGATTGCAACCTCGTAATGCTCGCTTTCACTCATATACATCGTTACGCCCGCCTCGCCCTTGTCAGCAGTTACGTCAACAGCAAAATCCATATTGAAATCACGCTGTCTTATGCCAAGAAAAGTCGGTGTGTCAACCATATCAAGTGTAATATCCGTTCCGTGAAGAACAGCCTTGCCCTCGGAAAGCTCATAGTTTTCAAGTACGGGGTGGCGGAGATAAATCCAGTCCAGATTCCACTTTGTATTCTCAAAAGTGTAATTCTTCTTCTCGACCTGCTCAAAATCGCCTTTGATTTCGTACTCCCAATCGGTAATACCGTTTGTTCCTGCAGTAAACCAGCCATCCTCACCGAACTTCACAGGTGTAATGAACACCTCTCGTCCGAGGTGATGATAAGGCTGCCAGATATGTATCTGACGGAAACCAAGGGAAAGAATGAACCAGTCGCCGTTTGTGTGCTGAATAAGGTCGCCGTGACCGATACCCTGAATGATGAAAGGCGCCTTGTTTCTGTTTGTCAGCACTGGATTGTTCGGGTAGTTCACAAACGGTCCCCAAGGATTGTCTGAACGTGCATAAGTAATCATATGACCGTACTCCGTGCCGCCCTCGGCAGCCATAAGGTAGTAACCGCCGTTAATCTTGTACAGGTGCGGACTTTCGAGATAACGTCCGCCAGAGCCCTGCCAGATGCACTTGCTTCGGGACAGCTTTTCACCTGTTTCAATATTAATTTCACACTGCACAACTCCGCCCACGCCGTCATCGTCAGCACCATTGCTCATAAAGTAAACCTTACCCTCATCAAACAGCAGTGACGGGTCAATACCGCCCTGGTCAACGAAAATCGGTTCAGACCATTCTCCGTAGATATCGTCGGTGTAAACGTAGAAATTCTGATGTGTTGTGTCGTTTGTGGTAACCATATAGAAGCGTCCATCGTGGTAACGGATTGTTGGCGCAAACACACCGCCAGAACTGTTGATTTTCTCCAGCATAACCTGCGTTTTGCGAGTTAAAACGTGACCAATTTGCTTCCAGTTGACAAGGTCGTCACTTTCAAAAAGAGGTACGCCAGGGAAATATTGAAATGAGCTGCAAACGAGATAGAACTTTCCGTTTGCAAAGCATACGCTTGGGTCAGGGTAAAAGCCCTTAACAATAGGGTTAGTGTACTTCATATAATCAATTCCTTTCCGAAACTTTTTTGTTCAGCCATTCCGAGCAGATAACCATCAGCACCGCAAAAATCGCCATATAGAACGGATACAGACCGATGTTTATGTTTTCAGCAATTACACCAAACAACGGCGGCATAAAGGTCGTGCCAACGTAAGCGCTCGCCATCTGTATGCCGATAATTGCCTGTGAATTTTCCTTGCCGAAATTTGCGGGTGTAGCGTGAATAACCGACGGATAAATCGGCGCACAGCCAATCCCCACACTCACAAGACCAATCAGCGCAACCGCATTGATTTCAACGGGCAGCATAATCATCACAAGACCTATTGCAATAACCACAAGACCAATTCGTATTAAATTCTTGTCCCCGATTTTGTCAGCAACAAAGCCGCAGACAAAACGTCCAACAGTTATCCCGATATAGAAAAGTGAAGCAAACCTCGCCGCAGTTTCAGCGTCCGTGCCCTTGTATTCAACAAGGTAACTGCTCGCCCAAATTCCAGCCGTAGCTTCAAGTGCACAGTAACCGAAAAACATCACCAGCACCAGCGGCACACCCTTTATTTTCAGCGAGCCGATAATGCCCTTTGATTTTACTTCCCCGCCGTTTTCAGCTTCGTCAGTACGCTTCTTCCACATCGGCAGACTTGCAAAAAGAACAGCCGTCAGCACAATCTGAATAACCGAAATTATCCTGTAACCATTGTTCCAGCCTTCACCCGAAGTCAGCGCGTAGGACATAATATACGGTCCAGTCGCCGCACCCACTCCCCAGAAACAGTGAAGCCAGCTCATATGCCGTGAAGCGTAATGAAGCGCAACATAGTTGTTCAGCGCCGCATCAACCGCACCTGCTCCAAGTCCGTAGGGAATTGCCCAGAAGCACAGCGGCAGAAAGCTTTCCGTAACGGAAAATCCGAACAGCGCAACCGCTGTCATTGCCACGCTTATTGCCGTAACAAGTCCAGCGCCAAGCTTTCTCGTCAGCCAGTCGGAAGTGAGTCCCGAAATTATGGTGCACCCTGCAATAATCATCGTCACAATTCCAACATATGATAATGGCACACCAAGCTCACCGTGCATAACAGGCCAAGCTGACCCCGTAATCGAGTCAGGCAATCCAAGGCTGATAAATGCAATGTAAATTATAACTATCAAGAATGAAAACATATTTACTCACCATCTAAAAGTTTTGTGCTCTGCACAAAACTTGGAACTGAAATTTTAATTTCAGTTTTGACCATAATAAGCATTAGCACCGTGCTTGCGGAGGTAATGCTTGTCAAGCAATTCCTGCTGCATACGTCCCGCCGCAGGGTTGATGCCCATAGCGTGATAATTCATAAACGCAATTTCTTCAAGCACCACCGCATTGTGCACCGCATTCATAGCGTCCGTACCCCATGCGAAAGGCCCGTGACTCTTTACCAGCACCGCAGGAATATCCATCGGGTCAAGTCCCTTGAAAGCCTCAATGATAACCGTGCCCGTTTCCTTTTCGTACTCGCCTGCAATCTCCTCGGGAGTCATCGCCCTTGTGCAGGGAATTTCACCGTAGAAGTAGTCTGCCTGCGTCGTGCCCATAGGAACAATTCCTGTACCTGCCTGTGCAAATGAAGTTGCCCAACGGCTGTGAGTGTGAACAATTCCGCTCACGTTTTCAAATGCACGATATAGCTCAAGATGAGTAGGTGTATCGCTTGAAGGTTTGTACTTACCCTCAACGACCTTACCCGTAGCAAGTTCAACCACAACCATATCGTCAGCTGTCATTCCGTCATATTCAACACCCGACGGCTTGATTACAACCATTCCGCTTTCACGGTCAATTGCGGAAACGTTGCCCCAGGTGAATGTAACAAGATTATATTTTGGAAGCAGAAGATTAGCCTTCAATACTTCCTGTTTCAGATTTTCAAGCATTTACAGCACCTAACTTTCTTTCAGCGGCAAGTCCCTCGCTGTACCGCTTCATATATTCCTTAAAGCCCTCTGCACCTTTTCCGTCGGGAGCAACAGTAAGCTTTTCCATTTTTGCAAAAACATTTTCATCAAGCCAGTCGGGAAGTGATTTTTCTTTTCCGCAAATCATATAAGCCGCAAGCAGAGCCATACCCCAGGCGCCGCCTTCACCTGCAGTTTCCATAACCGAAACGGGAGTACCGAGAGCGTCCGCAAGGAATTGCTGAGCAACACCCTTTACCTTGAATAATCCACCGTGTCCCGTGAACTGAGCAGCCTTGACCTGTTCCTTTTCAAAGAGAATATCCATTCCCGATTTCAGCGCCGCCATTGAAGCGTAAATTTCCGCACGGAAGAAGTTAGCAAGGTTCATTTTGCTGTCAGGCATACGGAAATACATAGGTCTGCCGTTTTCAACAGCGGTAACAGGCTCACCCGAAAGATAGTTGTAAGCCGTAATTCCTCCGCAGTCAGGTGCTCCGTTCAAAGCGTTCTTATATAGTGTTTCATAAAGCGCTGACTTGTCAACGGGATTTCCCGTAAGCTCAGCAAATTCGCCGAACATCTTCACCCAAGCGTCCAGCTCGGAGCAGCAGTTGTTGCAGTGTACCATTGCAACAGGTGCACCGTCAGGTGTTGTAACCATATCAAGCTCGGGATAAACACCCTTTATATCATCTTCAAGCACAAGCATAGAGAAAATCGAAGTACCTGCCGAAACGTTGCCCGTTGCAGGACGAACAGCATTTGCCGCCGCCATACCCGTACCTGCGTCACCCTCAGGAGCGCAAAGCGGAATACCTGCCTTGAAGTTTCCCGTCGGGTCAAGGAATTTTGCTCCGTCTTCCGTAAGCGTACCGCAGATTTCACCTGCATTTGCCGCCGCAGGGAACACCTTTTCAATGTCACAAACAAAACCCTTTTCAGCCAGCTTGCTTTCGTATTTTTTCAGCAGTTCCTTATCGTAATCCGTGCCCTTGACAGGGAAAATACCTGAAGCTTCACCCAATCCTACAACACGCTTACCCGTAAGCAGATAATGAACATATCCTGCAAGTGTAGTAACGTGCACAATTTGCGGAATGTGCTCCTCTCCGTTAAGTACAGCCTGATAAAGATGTGCTGAAGTCCATCTCTGAGGAATATTGAAATGCAGCAGTTCTGTAAGCTCTGAAGCAGCCTGCTCGGTAATTGTGTTTCGCCAAGTCCTGAATGGTACAAGCAGCCTGTCATTTTCATCAAAAGCCATATAGCCGTGCATCATAGCGGAAATGCCCATACCGCCAACCGTTTCAAGCTTTACGCCATAGCGTTTTTCCACATCTGCGGCAAGGGACGCAAAACAGCTCTGTATGCCACCGTGAATATCATCGAGCGAGTAAGTCCAGATACCGTTTTCAAGGCGGTTTTCCCATTCGTGTGAGCCCTGAGCAAGAGGTGCAAAGTCCTCCCCAATCAGAACAGCCTTAATTCTTGTTGAACCAAGCTCAATTCCGAGGAAGGTTTTATCCGTATTTATAGCAGCTGTCAAATTAATCATCTCCCGAGAAAAATATTGTATAAAGTATACACTATTTGCCTTGCCAATTCAATAGTATATTATGTCCATTAACTGACTTTTTGTGCAAATATTGCTGTGGTTTGAAATACGCAGATAATTGTTTCAGGGCAGATAAAAAGCTGTTTTATGCCCAAAACAGTCTTTTTTCACCAATTTTTCACCCAATAGTCAGTTGACTTAACACTGAATAAATATTAAAATAATAATATAAAAGCTGTAATTAACCGAAAGGAGTGTGCAGATGAAATACCGTCACGAATACAAGCATCGGATAAATACGGTGGATTTTCTTATTTTAAGCAGCAAAATCAAGCTGTTTGCCCAGCCCGATGAGCATTGCAAAAACGGTTCCTATTTCATAAGAAGCCTTTATTTTGACAACTATATGGATAAAGCACTCAGAGAAAAGCTTGACGGAATAAGTGTCCGTGAAAAATTCAGAATACGTTTTTACAATATGGACGACAACTTCATTCTTCTTGAAAAGAAAAGCAAGCATAAGGGGCTTACTCTGAAAGAACAGGCTGCGCTTACGAAAAATCAGACCGAACAGATTATTGCAGGGGACTATGATTTTCTTGCAAAGTCGGATAATCCGCTTCTGAATGATTTCTTTGCAAAGCTTGAAGGTGAATGTCTGCGTCCGAAGCTTATCGTGGACTATACCCGCCAGGCTTTTGTCTATGCACCGGGAAATGTCCGTGTTACATTTGATTACGATATACGTTCAAGTGTTTTTGCCGATGATTTTTTTGATAATTCGGTATCTGCGGTTCCCGTGCCTGTACCCGAAACAATAATAATGGAGGTAAAATACGATGAATTTCTGCCGCAGATTATCGCTGATTTGCTCAGACTTGACGGCAGACAAGCTGCAACATTTTCAAAATATGCAGCAGGCAGATATATTTAATTTTATGGAGGAACAATTATGAATTTCAGTGATATCTTCAAATCCAGCTTTCTTGAAAAGGTAAGCAGCTTTTCAATTCTCGACGTGGTAATCGCAATGGCGGTTTCCTTTGCACTGGGTCTCTTTATTTACATAGTGTACAAAAAGACCTTCCGAGGTGTAATGTACAGCACTTCATTCGGCGTGTCACTCCTTGCAATGACACTCATCACAACCCTGATTATCCTTGCAGTAACCTCAAACGTTATCCTTTCACTCGGTATGGTCGGTGCGCTTTCCATCGTCCGTTTCCGTACCGCCGTTAAAGAACCCCTTGATATAGCATTTCTTTTCTGGGCAATTTCCGCAGGTATCGTAACAGGCGCAGGTCTTATCCCTCTCGCTGTAATCGGCTCAATTATTATCGGTATCGTACTTGTGATTTTCGTGAACAAAAAAACATACGATACCCCTTATATCGCAATTATCAGCTGTACAGGTGACGCTGCCGAGGAAAAGGTTATGGAAATCCTCAAAGCCAATACCAAAAAACAGCTTGTGAAATCCAAAACAGTTACCCCTAACGGAATTGAAATTACCGTAGAAGTGAAGCTTTCAGAGGGCAGCACAAAGGTCTGCAATATCCTTGCCGAAACTGAGGGAGTAACTAAATGTGCTCTTGTCAGCTACAATGGCGAATATATGGCATAAGCAGGTGAAAACAAGTGATTGAAAGCAAAAAGATAACTATTATAGCAATCGTGTCTATGGTACTTGCGCTGGGGATAGTGCTGCTGATGATATTTATTCCCGAGGGAGAAGCCAAGGACGCTCTTACCGCCAAAAATGAGCCTATGTATGCAAGCCAGCTTTTCGGCACGAAGGTTATGACCATAGATATTATTGCCGACGAAACAGCGTGGCAGAATATGCTTGACAACGCTATGAGTGAGGAATATATTTCCGCAGACATTGTCATTAACAATAAGAAAATCAGCAACGTGGGTATACGTCCTAAGGGCAATAACAGTCTACAGCAGGTGTCCTCATCTGACAGTGACCGCTACAGCTTCAAAATCAAGTTTGACGAGTATGTGGACGGGCAGACCTGTTACGGATTGGATATGCTGGTGCTGAACAATATGATTGGCGACGCAACCTGTATGAAGGAACATACCGCCTTTGATATGATGAAATCGCTGGGCATAGAAACGCCATACTACAGCTATGCTGATATATCCCTTAACGGAGAAAAATGGGGACTGTATTTCGCAATGGAAGCCTACAATGACAGCTATGAACAGCGTGTCAGCGGCGACGAAAGCGGCGTGCTGTACAACGTGAAAATCTCAAACGGTATGGGCGGAAATGATAATGGCGTAATGGACTTCGGAAGCTTTTCAGGAGAATTTGAAAAAAGCTTTGTTCAGCGCGAAAACAATAGCGCTGAGCATCCCGAAGGCTTTGATAGAGCAGAAAAAGACAACCGAGGCGGCTTCGGCGGCGGAGGTATGGGTGCAGGCTCAACTGGCGGCGCACTTCTCTATACCGATGATAACAGCTCAAGTTACTCCGCAATCTTCAGCAATGCCGTTGGAAATGACAGCACCGAGGAAGATTATCAGCGTGTCATAGCCGCAATTAAGGCACTCAATGAGGGTGCGAATATCGAGGAATATTTTGACGTGGACGAAATTCTCCGCTACCTTGCAGTGCATACGGTTGTTGTAAATCTGGACAGCTATTCATCGGAAATGGCACAGAATTATTACATCTATGAGTACGGCGGCAAGCTGAAAATTCTCCCTTGGGACTACAATTATGCTTGGGGTGCTTTTATGGGCGGAAACGCTTCTGACACAGTGAATTTCCCGATTGACACTCCCGTAAGCGGCGTGGAAATGTCCGAAAGACCCCTTATTTCAAAGCTGCTTGAAAATGAGGAGTATCTTGAAAAATATCATAACTACCTTAAACAGCTTATGGATAATTATTTCACAGACGGGAAATTTGCCGCAAAGCTTGATGAAATAAACGAAGCAATCGGCAGCTATGTGAAAGCCGACCCGACAGCATTCTACAGCTATGATGAATACATCAAAGCAATCGAAGCATTCAAGAATGTTGCAAATCTGCGAATGACAAGCATTAACGGTCAGCTGGACGGTACAGTCCCATCAACAATCGAAGAACAGAAATCAAATCCCGATAAGCTTGTGAACTCGTCAAGTGTAAATCTTTCCGACCTCGGCTCAGGAATGGGAGGAGAAAAAGGCGGAGATTTCGGTGGCTTTGGCGGTTTTGACAGAGGTAACCGACAGGATAATTTCTTAGGAACAGAAAACGGAGTGCCGCAAATGCCAAATGGAGTAATGCCCGAAATGAATGGTGAAGCTCCGCAAATGCCTAATGGCGGAATACCGCAAATGAACGGAAATTTTCCGTTGGAAAACGAATTTGCAAAAGCAGAAAATCCCGATGAAATTGGCAGAAATCAACCTGCTGAAAATAATGAAAGCAAGCAGCCGAAAGATGAAAAAGGAACAGCAAACAGTGCGGAAAGCTTGATTGTAACAGGAATTTCAACTGCGGCGCTTGTGGCAGCAATTATCGGGGTATCACTTGTGAAAAATAAATTTTAGGAAAAATGTTTCAAGCAAAGAAAACAGCGTATAACGTTTATCGTAGCTTTACCGAAAAAAATCCTGAGAAGAAATAACTCTTCTCAGGATTTTTCTTATTATTCTTCAATCTGCTTTCCAAGGAACTGTGCCGCCGCTTGAATAAGATTCTGCTGAACCTCATTTGCAACGGATTCATTGTTAGGTGCAAGAAAAGCAACCGCACCGGTAACATCACCAGAAGCAAGAATAGGGGAGCAGGCAATTGCAGGGCGGTCAATGCCCTCAACAGGGAAAACCTTGGCGTCATTGTGGGAAGTGTAGAGATAGTTCTTTCGGTTTTCGAGATACTCCTCAAGAGCCTGAGAAACACGACGCTCGCTGAACTCCTTTTTCTGTACACCCGCAACAGCAACAACGTGGTCACGGTCAAAAACAACCGTCGGACAGTTGGCAAGCTTTGTCATAACCTCCGCAACCTGAGCCGCAGACCCAGCCATTTCATTGATAGCACTGTACTTCTTGAAAATAACCTCACCGTCATTGCTTGTGTAGATTTCGAGGGGGTCACCCTCACGAATACGCATAGTGCGTCTGATTTCCTTTGGGATTACCACACGACCCAGGTCGTCAATTCTTCTGACAATACCCGTAGCTTTCATTGTATATTCCTCCGTTTATTAACTTTAATTTTGTTGCCCTAATAGTTTTTCACGGAGATTTTGGATTATACATTTCAAATTTTTATTTGTGTTTTGATAATTTTGGTAAGAATAGTTATTTCATTAATCAAATTTATTCGGGTAAACATTTCCTGCAAAACATCTGCCTTGCAGGAAATGTTTTACATTGTAGATTTTCTGATAAGAAGCTGAAATTCAGGCATTAAATTTTTGCCGATTACAACAAAGGGCATTCCGTTTTCACGCAGCAAGGGTTCCATACTGTTAACCGAAAGCGGACGGGTAATAATTACTCCATCAACCTTTCTGTTTTCTACAACTCTTATCAGCTGAGAAAGGTCGTCTTTTTCGATGCCGATTATAATAGTGTCATAATTTATTACCACACACTTTCTTGCAATACCTGTAAGACAAGTCTGAAAGAACGAAGCTTCAGCATCATTGCTGTCCATAGTAATTACAACACCGATATTATATGTGCGGCTTTCCATGGAATATCTGACGGCTTGATGAAGTGCACTCGTATTCAGGTTTTAAGGTGGAGGTTGCTTGTTGAGGATTTTATTGCGTGTGTTTTTGGACAATTTTGTTAAAAAAACAAAAAAGTATTAACAAATGTAACGAAATTGTTGCTAATTTCGAAGAAAATATATACATAATTTTTAAAATATGATATAATGTAATAAAATAATCATTTGGCTTCAAAGAATATATTAATTAATATGCAATTATAGTGAGGAGTTGTGGTTATGCGCAAAATAATGATTAAAAAAATAATGGGAAGTGCAATTATTTCGGTTCTGCTGATGGCTATTCTTGTTTTTGTTTTTCAGCTTATGGTTTCCAGAAACAATGCGGCAATCACTTCAGATGAGCGACTTTCCGATGCGGTTTCCCGTATCGCAGAAAGCGAGGTTACAATTTCAGAGCTTACTGAAAATCTTGATATCGAATACATATCAAAAGCCAATGCATTTGCTGAAATGATTAAGCTTAACCCTGACATAATTGAAGATGCGGGCGAGCTTGAACGAATCCGTGAAATGCTGGAGGTTGACGAACTTCATGTAACTGATGAAAAGGGTGTAATTTATTGGGGTACTGTTCCGGGTTACTTCGGTTTTGACTTCAGCACATCCGAACAGACAAAGCCATTCCTTCCTATTCTTGAGGACAGCTCTATCGAAATTGCTCAGGAGGCGCAGCCGAATGGTACAGAGGGCAAGCTGTTCCAGTATATAAGCGTATCAAGACAGGATAAAACAGGTATTGTACAAATCGGTATGGAGCCTGTCCGTCTTACAGAAACCCTTGCTGACAGTCAGCCTCATATTATTCTCGGCAATATCAAGGTAGGAACAAGAGGCACTATCTTTGCTGTTAAAAAAGCGGATATGACTATTGCTGCATTTTATGATGAAGCATATATCGGCAAGGAAATATCTGAACTTGGACTTACCGAAGAAAGCTTCACAAAGAAGCTTAACAAGTCAAGCAATTTCGTGTTCTTTGGCAGTTCCTTCTTCTCAAGAGTAATTGAAACTGATGATTATTATCTGGCGTCCCTTGTGCCTACAAGCGAGGTAATGGGCGAGGCTGCACTGATTACAGCTGTTGTAGCACTTCTGGCGCTTCTTGTTATCGCTGTACTTACAGTAATCGTTGTAAGAGTAGTTGATAAAAACGTTATCAAGGGTATGACGGAAATCGGTGCAGCTGTAAAGGCAATCGGTGAAGGCGAACATGGTGTTGTTGTTGATGTCAATACTTGTGAAGAATTCAGCGTACTCAGCAACGGTATTAACGGTATGCTGCACAATATTGAGGAAAATATCAATTCCGCCAACGAACTGAACAGTTCTATGTCTGAGCTTATCAGAAATATTGATGGCATTTCCCACAGCATTAATCAGTATGCGGCAGAAATGGATAAGGTTTCAGGTCAGCTTTCTGATGGTGCTTCTACTCAGGCTTCTACAATACAGGAGCTTTCCGCAACATTCTCTACTATCTCCAGAGAAGTAAACGGAAATGCGAAATCCGCAAAGAATGCAAATGCCATTGCTGCCCAGACCAGTGAACAGCTTCGTGAAAACCTTGAAAATATGGCAGATATGCAGGAGTCTATGAGACAGATAAGCGACGTATCACAGAAGATAAGCAATATTGTAAAGACTATCGAGGATATTGCTTTCCAGACAAATATCCTTGCTCTTAACGCATCCGTTGAAGCTGCACGCGCAGGTGTACACGGAAAGGGCTTTGCGGTAGTTGCTGACGAGGTAAGAAACCTTGCTACAAAATCTGCGGAAGCTGCTAAAAACACTACTGAGCTTATTGATGAAACACTTAAAGCAGTTGAAAACGGTACGGTTATCGTTGACAAGACAGCTGCAAAGCTTGATGAAACCAGCAACAGCATTGATAAGAGCACTCATCTTATTTCCGAAATTGCTGACGCTACAATAAAGCAGGCCAAGCATATTGATGAAGCGGTTGAAGGTATGACAAGAATATCTGAAGTTGTACAGAGCAATACCGAGATTGCATATAATGCTCAGCACACAGCAGAACTTCTTGATACTGAAGCAGGCAAGCTTCTTAAAATGGTAATGTCAAATAACGACAACTAAGATTTGTTTCATTTTCGTTGCTATTATACCATATATTTATGTCAATACACAAAAGCCGTACCCGATTAGTTTCGGATACGGCTTTCTTTATGTAATTCCCATTCTTTCTGCAACCTGCAGAACGCTTTCACTGAACAATATTTCATCTTCCAATGATTTCAGCAGCGGGTCGCCCTCACGAATACGCATAGTGCGTCTGATTTCTTTAGGGATTACCACACGACCCAGGTCGTCAATCCTTCTGACAATACCCGTAGCTTTCATTGTATATTCCTCCGTTTATTAGCTTTAAATTTGTTGCCCTAATAGTTTTTCACGGAGATTTTGGATTATACATTTCAAATTTTATTTGTGTTTTGATAATTCTGGTAAGAAGAATT
>JAZSHA010000099.1:0-8967 GCA_045533025.1 Oscillospiraceae bacterium | reverse complement strand
AATTGCGCCGAAGACACCCGTTGCAACGTATACTATATTATTTACGAAACGTGTGCAGGGGTTTGTGAGTGCGGAATAAAACTGCGCTCTTACGCCGCAGGTATAGAGTCTGCCGTTGATTTCCTCAAACTTGTTCTGCGCTCTGTCCTCGTAGGCAAATGCCTTCACAATTTTCTGTCCGCCAACAAGCTCCTCGATACAGCCGCTGAGTTCCCCTCGGATTGAGGACTGCTCACGGAATTTATCGTGGCAAAGCTTTGTGATAAATGCCGCTACAAAAAGGGAAAGCGGTGTGATAAAAATTACCACAAGAGCAATCTTCACGTTGATACGAAGCATAAAGATAATCGTTCCGAGGATTGTAACAATACCTGTCAGGAACTGTGAAAAGCTCTGCAGCATACCGTCGGAAATTGTTTCGATATCCACGGACATACGGCTGATAATGTCGCCTCTTGCGGTGCTGTCGATGTAGTTGAGGGGTACTCTGTCCAGTTTAGCGTACAAATCACGGCGCATATCGCTTACCGCACGGTAGGTAATCTTGTAGGTGCAGTAGGACATCACCCAGCTGAAAAGTGCCGAAACAACAACGGTTATTGCAATGTAGAGAACGTAGCGCTTAACACCGTCAAAGTCAACGTTGTTCTCGCCAATGATGTAGTCGATACCCCTACCAACGAGGATAGGCGTGTAGAGGGAAAGCATAACGCTTACGATTGCCGCAATTACCGCAGGGATAAGCAGTGCGGCGCAAGGCTTCGTGTAGCTTAAAATTCGTTTTACAACTGGTTTTTTCACGCTTTACCCACCCCACTTTCCTGTGACATAACAATTTCACGGTAAACCTCACAGCTTTCCATGAGCTGTTCGTGTGTACCGAGTCCAACAGCCTCGCCATCATCGAGGACGATGATTTTGTCGGCATACTTTATGGAGGTTGCACGCTGTGAAACAATGATAACGGTCATATTGTCAGTGTGGGTTGCGATAGCCTTTCTCAGCGCCGCATCTGTTGCGAAGTCAAGTGCAGAGGCGCTGTCATCGAGAATAAGTATTTCGGGGTTGCCCACAAGTGCACGGGCAATGGTAAGTCTTTGCTTCTGACCGCCCGAAAGGTTGCGTCCGCCCTGATTTATAATAGTACCAAAACCGTCGGGCATCTTGTCGATGAATTCCTTTGCCTGAGCAATTTCAGCCGCTTTTACAAGCTCGGCATCGGTTGCGTTTACGTCGCCCCAGCGGAGATTTTCCGCAATTGTTCCCGAGAAAAGCATAGCCTTCTGCGGAACAACACCAATCTTGTTGCGGAGTGCGTCAAGGGTATAATTTTTCACGTTTTCGCCGTCGATAAGCACCTCACCCTGTTCGGCATCGTAGAAACGGGGGATAAGGTTAACGAGGGTAGATTTACCCGAACCTGTACCGCCGATTACGCCGAGGGTTTCTCCCTTGTTCAGAGTGAAGGTGATATTTTCAACAGCGTTGTCGCCGTTTTCGCTGTAAGAGAAGGACACGTCCTTAAACTCAATCTTAGGCGCATTTTTCTTTTCAACAGCACCCTGACCGTCAACGATTGTTGTTTCAACCTCGAAAACCTCGTTGATACGTGTTGAGCTTGCCGCCGCCTTTGTGAACAGCACCACAAGGTTTGCCACAACAACAAGGGCAACGGAAATCTGTGTCATATAGTTTACGAAGGCGATAACCTGACCCTGAGTCAGTGCGCCGCTTTCAACACGGAAGCCGCCGAACCACACGATTGCCGCAATTGCAAGGTTCATAATTGCATATGTAAGAGGGTTGAGAAGTGCGGAAAGACGTCCCACACGCATTGAAATTTCAGCGTAGTCGCCGTTTGCCTCGTCGAAGCGTTCCTGCTCCTTTTCCTCTCTTGAAAAGGCACGGATTACCCTTGCACCCGAAAGGCTTTCACGGGTAATAAGGCTGATTTTGTCCAGCTTTTTCTGTATCATACGATAGAACGGTACAGAACGTGACATAATAAAATAGAGCACAGCTGCAACAAGGGGAATTACCGCAAGGAATATCAGCGACAGCTTCACGTCGATTGTCATAGCCATTACCGCCGCACCAACCACGAGGAACGGTGCACGTACAACAAGTCTGATGAGCATTGCAACTGCGCTCTGCACCTGATTTACGTCGTTTGTGATACGTGTGATGAGTGATGGTGTACCGAACTTGTCAAGCTCAGCGTGGGAAAAAGTTCCGATGTGGCGGAACAAATCGTTTCTGATTATTGTACCAACACCCTGAGAAGCACGGGAAGCAAGGTACTGACAGACGAGGGTTGAGCAGAGTCCGAAAACACCCATCAGTATCATCAGACCGCCCATTTTGAAAATGTACTCCTTGCCTGCACCGCCGTTGATGCCCTTGTCGATGATTTCCGCCATAATCAACGGAACAATCAGCTCGAAAATCGCTTCAATCAGCTTTGCGGCAGGACCTATTATAAGCTCCTTCTTGAAGCCGCCGAGATATCTTTTTGCCAATTTAAACATTATCTTTTTTATCCCCCTTTTTTCTGAAAATAACCAGCTTGCTGAAAAGGTAATTCAGCACCAGTATGAAAATCTGCGCAATCAGTTTCATTACATACTCATTCTGCTCCAGCACACGTACCGTAAAGCTCATAAAGCCTAATTCAAGGAAGTAGGTCACAAGCCTTGCGCTGTAAAAAGCCGCCGCTTGTGAAATCCAGTCCTTTTTCGTTTTCGACTCATTTTTGAATACCCATACTTTGTTGGTGAAAAAGGCAAAGGTCACGGCGCAAATCCAGCTTATTGTGGTGTTTATTTCGGTCGGCAGACCAAAATATTTTGCGATATACTGGGTACCGATTGAGATTACGGTAGTCATTGCGCCTACAATTAAATATAACAGCACGGATTCGTGCTTATCATAGAAATCCTGTATCCATTTCGGGAAAACCGAAAGTATCTTTCGTATAAGCTTGTCCAAATTGTCAACCTCCGTGTAAATTTATGCATACAAAGATATTATACCATATATTATCTGAAAAATCATTAACTAATGTAAAATATTTCTGCAAATACGGCAGATACTTATATAAGATTAGGCTAAAATATGGAATTTACAGCGGAAACACTTGCATTAAAGGTAAATGTATGCTATGATATATGTTATTATCGTCAGGTGAAGTTGCTTGACGGTAAAATATATGATATTTTTCTAAAAAAGAAAGGTCAGGTTTTATATCGTGAAGTACATAGCGATAGCGTGTCTGCTCGTAATGTCCGCACTCTTTTCATCAATGGAAACAGCGTTTTCCACCGTTAACAAAATCCGTCTGAAGCATCAGGCTGCAAACGGCAGCAAAAAAGCTGAGCGTGCCCTGAAAATTGCCGAAAACTTCGACAAGGCGCTCACCACAATCCTTGTGGGAAACAACATCGTAAACATTCTTTCATCTTCTCTCGGTACGGTTATTTTCACTGAGCTTTTCGGAGCAGCGGGTGTTGCTGTTGCTACAGCTGTAATGACTGTTCTTGTTCTCATTTTCGGCGAAATTATGCCGAAGTCCTTTGCTAAACAGCATGCTGAAACCTGTGCGCTTGCTTTTTCAGGTATGCTCAATGCAATTATGTGGCTGCTTACCCCGATTTCCGCAATCTTTGCTTTCCTTCAGAAGGCAATGGCTAAGCTCTCAAAGAGCAATGATGCACCAAACTTTACCGAAGATGAATTGAAATATATTATCAATGAAATTGAAGACCAGGGTGTTCTTGAGGAGCAGGAAAGCGAGCTTGTAAAATCTGCTCTTGAATTTGACGAAACAACAATTGAACAGATACTTGTTCCAAGAGTCAAGGTTGTGGCTGTTGAACGAAATGACGATATTGATGATATTATGGAAATCTTTATCCGTGACCGCTACACAAGACTCCCCGTTTATGATAAGTCCATTGACAATATTGTAGGTCTTATCAACGAAAAGGACTTCTTCAAGCTTAAATTCCATTCCGACAGCAAGCCTGCAAACATCGAAAGCATTATTCAGAAGGCTCTCTACGTTTCTGAAATGAAGCTTATTTCCGAGGTGCTTTATGAAATGCAGCGCACCAAAATACATATGGCAATAGTAAAGGACCAGTACGGCGGAACAAGCGGTATTGTAACGCTGGAAGATATTATTGAGGAACTGGTTGGTGAGATTTACGACGAAACCGATGAGGTTGTTGATAATGTAATTGAAATTGCAAAGGATATGTACGAAATTCAGGCTGACCTGAGCATAAACGATATGCTTGAGAAGCTGGAGCTTCCCGAAAACCTTATTGAAACCGACAGCAACACCATAGGCGGCTGGGTAATGGAGCTTTTCGGACGTATCCCCGAAACAGGTGCAACAGAAACAAGCGGTATGTTTACTGTAACAATTCTTGAGTCAGATGAACAATCCGTTTCAAAGGTAGGCATTAAAATTGATATGCCTAAGGAAGATACAGAAGAATAAAACAAACAGCGTTCCGCAGAAATTGAACTGCGGAGCGCTGTTATATACACTAAAAACGTCCCCACATAGTGAGGACGTTTTTTATTTTAAGATTAGTTACCTCTTGGAGCAGCTGTGCTTACCTTTGACCAGTAGAACTTATGCTCATCGCTTGTCTGCTTGTATGTGCAGAGGATATAAACATACTCTGAACCGTACTGGGACTTGAGAACATATTCACCTGCGTCAGCGTTAGGTGTGGGAGCTGTTGAATACATAACGTATGGTTCATAAGTGCCTGTGTCATTCTTGATTGCGTCATTTCTCTTGAGAATGTCAACCTTTGTTGAAGGAACTACCATATATCTGTATTCACCGTTCTTTGTATACATTACAACTGTATCCTTTACAGGGTCAACCTGAGGATAAGAGGAATAAATCTGATAGTAATTGTATGCGTTATTGGTATTCTGGTCATTGCCCTTGATGGAATTAATTCTGTCTTCATCATACTCATTGTAAGGAACAAGCATATATCTTGTTACGGTCTTACCTGTTGAAGAATCATTGATTGTCCAGCTTTCAATATAATCAAGCCATGTATTGTTTACTGTTGGCTTAACATTGTAAACTGTCCAGTATTCGTAGTAATTATTATACTGTGCAACAGCTGTGTTGTATCTTACAGTATCATAATTCTTAGGAAGAAGAATATATCTTGTTGAACCTACATTATAGTTGTAATACTTGTTGTTGCTGTAATTAGGATTGGAATAGCTTGCATTCTTGTTTGTAAACTGCATATACTGGTCGCTGTTTGCAAGTCTTCCTGGGATTTTGTCATAGATTGTGTAGTAGGAATACTTATAGAACTTTTCAGCAACAAGTGTATTTGTGTATGCAGGGTCATAGTCGGAAGGAACAAGCATATAGTATGTCTTGCTGGTGCCCTGAACGCTTATAATCAAGTCTGAGGACGAAATCTTTGAAGCAGGTCTTGCTTCGCTTAATTCATAGTAGCCTGTGCCGCCTACCGTAATCTTTACGTCAGCATACTTCTTCTGATTGTTCTTGTCATAAAATCTCAGGATTGTTGTACCTGCCTTGAGACCCTTTACAGTAAACTTCTTGTAATTACCTGATGAGCTTCCTGCTGTAACGGAAGCAACAGAAGAATCGGAGAAAATATACTTCAGATTGCTATGGTTATTGCAGTAAACCTGAAATTCGGAAGTTGCACCTGCTCCGACAGAAATGTCCTGAACATTCGGAAGGATTGTAAGGTCCTCTTCTTCCTCACCCTCTACAGTAATATTGATATACTTGTAGCAGGTTGAAGGATACTTCTTGAGGTAAACCTTGATTTTTGCTTCGCCTTCGCCCTTTGCTGTAATCTTAAGCTTAACCTTATCACCGTCCCATTCAACAGGCTTAACCCATGAAGCTGTGGCAACCTTCTTGTTAGTTGAACCTGCTGTAAGACCACTGTGGGAGCCCTTTACTGTAATAGTAACGGTCTTTGAAGCACCAGGCTCATCAAAGGTAATGCTTGAAGAGCTTGATGTAATCTTGGCTGCAACAACCTTAACCTTACATTTGAGAGTTGTACCGCTTACCTTAGCATAAATGTATGTAGTACCTATACCCTTACCGACAACCTTACCCTTTGAATTAACGGTAGCAATGGACTTATCACCTGTAGACCAGGTTACGGACTTGGAAGTACCCTCCACCTTAAGAGTTGTCTGATAACCTTTTGTAAGACTGATTGATGTCTTATTGAGAGAAATGCTTGCTGCACTTGAAGGAACAACCAACAGTGAACAAACCATAAGAACTGCCAGAAAAACGCTGAGCAGTGACTTCATTGTTTTTGCCATAAAAACTCCTCCATTCTTTTGGATTTATTTTATCCTGTATACACATTTTAGCATTAAATTAATGTAAAGTCAATTAAATATCGAGAACAATACGGTGACAAATGGTGACAATTCAGTAACAAATTGCCTTATTTAATGCTGTAGGACATCTCCTCTGTACCGTTTTCCAGTGATTTCACTGTAAACACACCGTCCTCATAGACCATATAGCTTTTCTGCTTGTTTTCCTTAGGCAGAGAGACAGACCCTGGATTCATATAGACATACCCATTGCTGTTGTCGAAAACCTGAACGTGGGTGTGACCGTGAAGCAGCACGTCCCCATTCTGCAATGCAGGGGGATTTGCGGTGTTGAACTTATGTCCGTGGGTCACGAACACCTGCTTACCGTCGAGGTAGAGCAAAGCGTACTCCGCAAGAATAGGAAACTCCAGCACCATCTGGTCGACCTCTGTGTCGCAGTTACCCCTTACGCAAAGCAGGTCAGCCTTGCGCTCGTTAAGCATTGCAATAACCTTTTTCGGAGCGTATCCCTCAGGTAAATCGTTTCTCGGGCCATGGTAAAGAATATCACCCAGCAGGAACAGCTTTTCAGCCTTTTCCTCGTCAAACCGCTTCAGCATAAGCTCGCAGCTTGGAGCACAGCCGTGAATATCGGACGCAAACATCAATTTCATAGCTGTACCGCCTTACTTTGTGAAAAATCTCTGGGAAACGGTATATGTCTGCTTAGGAGCAACCTCCTCATAACCACTCTTTTCTCTCGGCATATCAAGGTTAGGAGCGTTTACCTGAGCAGTCATCGGCTCAGGACAGAAGTAGTTCATAAAGCCCTCGTGGTTCCATACAATCCAGAACTTGTACTTGTCATCAACCTCGTAGCAGATTTTCTTTCCGCTTTCGGTATCTGTCATTACACAGCCGTAGAAGTCCTTGCCGTCAAGCTTTACTGTGCCTGCTGTGTACATATCGTTACAGATATCCTTGAGTACGGGGCACATTGTTCCGTTTACGTATTCCATATCATAATCGGTAAGGTTAAGCTGTCTGCCGTTAGGGAGCCATCTTCTCTTGTTGAACTGGAGCTTTTTCACAGCAGGAACCTGCAATGTGATGTTCTCCTGCTTGCCGCCGTCAACAAACGGAGCATTGATTGTTGTGTGTGTTGCAACAGAAATCGGAAGCATTTTCTTGGACTTGTTTGTGATAGAGAATGTATGCTTCAAACCGTCCTTGGAAAGCTCAATTGTGATATCAACGGTAAACTTCAGTGGGAAGCAGTTGAAGAAAAAGCTGCTTTCATCGTGAGTATATGTAGTAGTAACGTAAGCCCTGCCTGTCTTGTCAGCTGCAAGAGCCTTGATTTTGTGAGCAGCCTTGTGAAGGAAACCGTGGAGATGATTTTTGAAACGGTCTTCGTTCACAGGGAAGTGATATTCAGCGTCAGAGGTTTTCAGTACGCCATTGTCAAGACGGTTAGGAAGGTACAGTGTAGGAAGACCCCAGATTTCAGGTGAATTCATAAACTCGCTGATTGTAAGGTCATCGCTGTAGCGGAAAATTTCCATACCCTTTTCGTTGTCACGGAAACGGAGCACGTTGCTGCCAAGCGACGGTGCAACGATTGCGTAGTAACCCTCAGCTGCAAGCTCAACAGCCTCAATCCCCTTGTGCATAGTTTTTCTTGCGTAAAATTCCTTTGCCATTTTTCTTCTCCTTAATATATAAAAATCTTAATAAGCATAATCAACTGTCATATGGACGTACTCTGAGTTCAATTCCCAGCGACATCGCCAGCGCCTTACATTTGCTGATATCCTCAGGCGGAATGACGTCCACAACCGTGAACATAACCTTGGGCACGAACATCTTGCAGTCCGCCGCAAATGAAATCATAGCGTCAAAGCCGTCCTCCCATTTGGGACGGGTAACTGCGTTGTATTTTTCCCTATCACACTGGTTAAGGGAGATTGAAACGATATCAACCGCACCCTTCAGCATTTCGGCGGTGTGCTTGCCGTTTATCTTGTCACCAAGTCCGTTGGTGTTCAGACGTACGGGCAAACCGAGATTTTCCTTGATGTAGCGTCCGATAAAGGCGACGTCCTCGGCACGCTCCATAGGCTCGCCGTAGCCGCAGAACACAACCTCGGTGTACTTGCTGATGTCGTACTTGCCGAACTCGGCAATCACCTCATCAACAGTCGGCTCACGCTCCAGCCATAAGCTGTCCGAGCCGTAAGCACCGTCGCCGTTCTGACGTATACAGAATGTACACGCACAGGGGCAGCGGTTTGTAAGGTTGACATAAATCTTGTTGCCAACCGTGTAAAGCATTGTAAGCATAATCTATCCTTTCAGAAATGTGGAATTTGGAAAGTGAAATGAGAAATTAATTTGCTGAAAATAACTCTTGCGTTGTATATTCCACTTTCCACATTCATAATTTCAAATTATATACAGTACAGATTTGTTTCCCACGCAGGAATGTAAAGCTGATGTCGGATGTAGAATTTCAGGTTCGGGTTGATTTCCTTTATCAGCAGCGGCAGGTCGAACATATCCTCGTTGCGGTGATACAGCGAGCAAAGGATTTTCGTGCCG
>JAZSHA010000004.1:0-3968 GCA_045533025.1 Oscillospiraceae bacterium | reverse complement strand
ATGCCAAATACAACCCCTGCAATCGACAGCAAGGAAACGGTTGATTATATTCTTGACAAAGCTAAGGACACAGGCGTTGATGTGTACCCCGTTGGCTGTATCACAAAGGGTATGCAGGGCGGCGAGCTTTATGACTGGACTGAGCTTGGCGTAAAGCTGATTTCTGATGACGGACGTCCTGTTGCAAATGCTGAAATGATGCGACAGGCACTTGAAGCAACAAACGAAAACGGACTTTTGGTGGTTTCACATTGCGAAGACCTTGCAATCATCAACGGCGGTATAATCCATAAGGGTGCGGTATCTGAAAAGCTTGGCGTAAAGGGTATGGACAGAGCCTCCGAGGATAGCATTACTGCAAGAGAAATCGCGCTTGCTGACTCCTGTGGTGCACGAATTCATATCTGCCACGTTTCAACAAGAGGCAGTATGAACTTTATCCGTGACGCAAAGAAAAACGGAATAAAGGTAACCTGCGAAACCTGTCCACACTACTTCACATACACTGAGGACAAGCTTCTCAGCCGTGACGCTGATTACAGAATGAACCCTCCTCTCAGAAGTGAGGACGACAGACTTGCAGTGCTTGAAGCGGTGCTTGACGGTACAGTTGACTGTATCGTAACAGACCACGCTCCTCACGCTGCTGAGGAAAAGGCTGACTTCCTTAAAGCTCCTAACGGTGTTGTGGGACTGGAAACCTCACTTGCTGTAACTCTTACACAGCTTTACCATACAGGCAAGCTTACGCTGGGCAGAATTGCTGCGCTTATGGCAATCAATCCGAGGAAGCTTCTCGGAATTGAAGTTACACGCATTGAAAAGGGTGCAAAGGCTGACCTTGCGGTTGTTGACCTTGACAAGGAGTGGACTGTTGTTCCTGAGGAACTTCACTCAAAATCGAAGAATACCGTATTCAAGGGCGAAAAGCTCAAAGGAAAGAACATTATGACAATTACAAACGGTGAAATCAGATTTGAAGCCTGATTACGGGAGCTGACAAAATGAAGATAAAGTACAGTAAAGAAGAAAACCATACGGCAACTGTGTGCGTTGTTGTTTGCTTGATTCTTGCGGGAATTGCAATATGGAATTTGACAGTGGGCGAACTGGATAAGCAACAGTTATCAGCTTCACTTTCAATATTCGGCATAGCTGCGTTCATTTTCTTTGCAAGCAGGTTTGCAGCAAAGGACGTCAAAGCTCACAAAAAGGAACGTGAGCGAATGCTCCGTGAGGGAAATTGTATCAGCGGGCAGGTTGTTGAACTGATAGAAAAACGAAATGTCAGCAGTAATAACAAAAAGCGTTACAGCAGATATCTGAAAATCAGCTGTTTCAGCACGATACTCAACAGGGAGGTAACCCTTGAAACACCTGCTCTTCATTCTGAATTTGAGGAGTACGAGGGATTGACCTGCACTGTTTACGAGGCTTGCGAAAATCCCGATTATCCGCCAAAGCTGAACATAAAACCTATGCTGAGTGTTCAGGACTCAAACGGAAATGTAATGAAAACTGTTCCGAGCAATGTGATTGACGGCGTAGCGTTCTTTGCTGACGAGCTTGAAAATGCTGAGAAGAAAAAGACGAAACTGAGCGACGTACTGATAATAATTCTTGCAATCGCGTTTTTTATAGTAGCAGGTTATTTCTGCATGAAACAGCAGTAATGCATTTTATAAAGTTAAAAATTAAATTTATATAAGGAGTGGTAGTAATGTCATTTGACAGACTCATCAAGAAAATCGTGGAAACAGGTAACCCAACAGTTGTAGGTCTTGACCCTAAGCTGGACTATGTTCCTGGCTTCATCAAGGAAAAGGCTTTCGCTGAAAAGGGCGCAACACTCGAGGGTGCAGCAGAAGCACTCTGGCAATTCAACAAGGCTATCATCGACGCAGTTTATGATATCGTTCCTGCAATCAAGCCACAGGCAGCTTACTATGAAATGTATGGCTGGCAGGGCGTTCAGACTCTCTACAAGACAGTTAAGTACGCTCAGGAAAAGGGTATGTTCGTAATGGTTGACGGTAAGAGAAATGACATCGGTGCAACTATGGAAGCTTACACAAATGCTTACCTTGGCAGTACAACTGTTGACGGTCAGGTTTTCGAGGGCTTCGGCGCTGACGCTCTTACAGTAAACGGCTACCTCGGCACAGACGGAATCGCTCCTCTTACAGCTGTTTGCAAGGAAAAGGACAAGGGTATCTTTGTTCTTGTCAAGACTTCCAACAAGTCAAGCGGTGAGCTTCAAGATAGAAAGCTTGATGACGGCAAGAGCGTTTATGAAACAATGGGCGATATGTGCGAAAACTGGGGCTCTGATACAATCGGCGAATACGGCTATTCCGCAGTAGGTGCTGTTGTTGGTGCAACTTACCCTGAACAGCTTGCTGAAATGAGAGCAAAGCTCCCACACACATTCTTCCTTGTACCAGGTTACGGTGCGCAGGGCGGCGGCGCAGAAGGTGTTGCTAAGGCATTCGATGACAAGGGTCTCGGCGCAATTGTAAACTCCTCCAGAGCTGTAATGTGCGCTTACCAGAAGGAAAACTGCGACGAAACAGATTTTGCAGGTGCAGCAAGACGTGAGTGCATCAGAATGAGAGAGGATATCACAGGCTTTGTAACTGCTCTCAAAAAGTAATTAATCCAAATTTTTGACTGGGGGAAACTTCAATGTCTTTATTCAATATGGGCGATAAGGCTTATCTTATGCTTGCTGACGGCAGAATTTTCGAGGGCTATTCCTTTGGCGCAAGCGGCACAGCATACGGCGAAATCGTCTTTTCCACAAGTATGACAGGCTATCAGGAGGCACTTACTGACCCTTCCTATTACGGACAGATTTTAACACAGACCTTCCCTCTCGTTGGCAACTACGGTGTCAACGATGAGGACTATGAGTCCGATGCACCTGCTCTCAGCGGTTACGTTGTAAGAGAGTGGTGCAATGCTCCTTCAAACTTCCGTTGCGAGGGCAACCTTGACGAATTTATGAAGAAGCACGGTGTTGTTGGTATCCACTCCATCGACACACGCTGCCTTACAAGAATTATCCGTGAAAACGGCGCAATGAACGGCGTTATCACAACTGAGAATGTGTACGAGAAAAAGGACGAGCTTATGAAGAAGCTTGCCGAGTACAAGATTGAAAACGCTGTAAAGGCTGTTACTGCAAAGGAGCAGAAAACTTACACAGCTGAAAACGGCAAGTACAATGTTGCAATGCTTGATTTCGGTCACACAAAGAGCTTCCGCAACGAGCTTCTGAATCGCGGTTGTAATGTTACCGTACTCCCTGCTTACACAACAGCTGAGCAGGTCAAGGCACTTAATCCTGACGGTATCGTTCTTTCCGCAGGCCCTGGTAACCCTGCTGAAAATACAGAAATTATCGCAAATATCCGTGAAATTCTCGGTATGAATATTCCTGTTTTCGGTACGGGCTTAGGTCACCAGCTTTGCGCACTTGCTATGGGTGCAAAGGTTGAAAAGATGAAGCACGGTCACCGCGGCGCAAGCCAGCCTGTTAAGGAAACAAACGGCGAAAGAACCTTCGTTACAGCACAAAATCACGGCTACGTTGTTACAAATCTTGACGGAATTGCCTGCGAGATTACACATACAAACGCTAATGACGGTACTTGCGAGGGTATCAGATACAAGGATATCCCTTGCTTCACACTTCAGTTCTATCCGAAGGTAAGCGGCGGACCGCAGGAAACCGTTTCCTTCTTCGATGATTTCGTTGCTATGATGAATAAGAATAAGGAGGACAAGTAATATGCCACTCAGAAAAGATATAAAGAAAGTGCTCGTTATCGGTTCAGGACCAATCATCATCGGTCAGGCTGCTGAGTTTGACTACGCAGGCACACAGGCTTGCCGCACACTTAAGCAGGAGGGTCTTGAGGTTGTTCTCATCAACTCCAACCCTGCTACAATCATGACAGATAAGG
>JAZSHA010000048.1:0-3330 GCA_045533025.1 Oscillospiraceae bacterium | reverse complement strand
TCTTCCTTTTCAATCCAGATGGAAGACTTGAATTCATTTGCCTTCTGGATGAAGAATGTAGCAGGACGTGCGTGAAGACCAACCTGATTCTGAACCATTACATCTTTAACGAACATAATACTCTCTCCTAACTCATTTCATTACATATTGAAATATTGTGTAGTCTGTGTTTATGATATATATTATACCCTGCAAATTTCCGTTAGTCAATTCAAAATTGTTACGAAAATGCCTGTTAAGCGAAATTTCTGCTTTTTAATTAATTATTGGATAACCTCGTCCCCCAATTTTGGTAACAATAACGAATTTTATCACCTATGAACAATTTCCAACACCTTTTTATAGTAAAAATACCCTAAAATTTTTAATATTTTAATGGGGTAAAGTTCATTTTGTATTCATATTGGAATTTTCTTCAAATTTTTTGTACATATCGGGACGGCGTTCTTTGGTTATTTTAACGGCTTCATTATGACGGAATTCTGCAATATTCTTGTGGTGTCCCGTCAAAAGCACAGGGGGCACGCTTTCCCCCTCCCAAACCTCGGGACGGGTATAATGAGGATACTCCAGCAGACCCGAAAAGTGGCTTTCTTCGGTAAAACATTCCTCAGAGGACAGCACACCGTCACACATTCTTGCAACAGCGTCCGTAACAACCAGCGCAGGAAGCTCCCCGCCCGTCAAGACGTAGTCCCCGATTGAGATTTCCTCGTCAACGATTTTGTCTATGACACGCTGGTCAACACCTTCATAGTGTCCGCAGATAATGAGGATATTATCCATTTTCGACAACTCAACAGCACGTTGCTGAGTAAAGGTCGCACCCTTAGGTGACATATAGATAACGTGAGGCTTTGCACCAATCTGCTCCGCAACCGCAAGATAACAGCGGTAAATCGGCTCAGCCTGCATAACCATACCCATTCCGCCGCCGTAAGGTGTATCGTCAACACGGCGGTGCTTATCGTTGGAATAATCCCTTATCTGGTGACAGTGAAGCTCGATTTTTTCAGCCTTTCTTGCCCTGCCCACAATGCTTTCATTCAGCACCGTTTCGCACATATCCGGAAAGAGGGTGGCAATATCAATCCTCATCGAAAAGTCCCTCCAGAACGTGGATTTTCATAATACCGTTTGTAATATCTGTATCAATTACAACGTCAGGTATAGCAGGAATAAGACGGATTTTACCGTCCTCACCCTTGATGTGGTACACGTCGTTTGCGCCCGTGAAGCTTACCTCGCAAAGCTTGCCGTAGCTTGTGCCGTTGTCGTTGTCAACAACCTCAAGCCCAATTAAGTCCTGCACGAAGTATGCACCCTCCTCAAGCTCAACGTCTTCGCGGTCCATATATAATATTTTATTTCTCAGATTTTGTGCCTGTTCAACAGTGTCCACGCCCTTGATTTTCATCAGCACGATGTTCTTGTGAGGGTGCGCACGAACGATTTCAACGGGTGTTTCACCCTTGTCGAAGTAAAGCACGTCGAACTCGCAGAGAAATTCCTTGTCATCGCACCACGCTTCAACACGCACCTCGCCCTTCAATCCCTGAACGGCAACGATTTTTCCTATTTCAAGAAAACGCTTCATATATTTTCACTTCCATTTGTTTCGTGTTTATTTTTAATATCATTACGCAGTTTGTTTAATGCCATTCTGTAATAATCTGTAACATATATACCGTTTGTATTATCAATTATCTTCAATGCGTCCTCAGTAAGACCTTTGCACGCAAGAAAAAGAGCACGCCAGTAGCAGTTTATCGTCCAGCAGCAGCTTTGCGGAAGCTTGTCCTCCTCCTTGATATCGCCGCTCATAAAAGCGTTGTCGGAAGCACTAATAAATTCAAGTGCACGGTCGGCGTGCTGTAAAAAATATTCACGCACAGCCAGTGCCATTGAAACATAACCGCCTGAGGTAGGGCTATGCATATAAGTATGCATAAAATAGCTACCTCTGTTGTACGTCTCGTTTGCAAGCTCGTGATTGCCAAGCATATGATAAGCAAGCATAAGCTGGGAATAATACAATTCCGCACCGAAAGGCTGGCTGTCAAAACAACTTTCATTAATGTCAGAAAGTACTGCTATTGTTTTATTAAACTCGCCTCTGTGATTGTGAATAACAGCGGCAGTAGCTTTACCGGCTAAGTTAGGCTTTTTTTCAATCATTTCATACACAGCTGCAACTGTTGCGTCAGTATACCCTTCACTGCGTTCAAGTTTGGAAAATTTACTTGCCTTTGATTTCATATACGCAACAAATATAAAACCTGCACCCAATCCTACAGCCGCACCGAAAAGTATCCCTATCAGTATAAAATCGGGTGAACGGCGTGTTGATCTAAAACCTAAAAAAGCACCCATAACAGCAAAAAGAAGTTTAGCCTGCAAATATACATCACTCGGCTTCTGCTTTGCTTTCTTTTCATAATCTGTGTTTCTGTACATAATGTCACCCCTGATTGAAAAAGGGAAATATCCAATGCAAAGCATAGGGTATTCCCCTGAATTTTAATAGCAAAATTTAGATAACAGTTGTTGAAATTAACCGTGTAAAAGAATTTTGAGCAAGGCTCAAAATTCTTGGAGTCAAAAACAGCTTGCTGTTTTTGATTTTCAGTCGATTTCTACCATAATCTTCTGATTCTGTCTGCCTGCGCCTGCACGCATTACAGTACGGATAGCCTTGGCAATTCTGCCCTGCTTGCCGATTACTCTGCCCATATCGTCAGATGCAACATGCAGATGATAAACGATAACGCCGTCTGCGTCAGGCTCGTCTATATCAACCTTTACAGCTTCCTTGTCTTCTACAAGACCGTTTACAATGCTGATAAGTAAATCTTTCATAATTAACACCAATACCTTTCTGTTTTCGTTATACAATAAAAAAGCAAAGCCTTGCGAAGTAACGAAATCGGCGGCTTTGCCCATGGGATTGATATGCGACCATTTCAAACGGGAACGAACGTAAATCGTCCGTGTCCCGCCTCGGTTTTTAAAAATAACTGTGCACAGTCACTTTCTTACTTAACACCGTTCTGGTCAAACAGCTTCTTAACTGTTTCAGTTGGCTGAGCGCCGTTAGCCATCCACTTCTTAGCCTTTTCAGCGTCGATCTTAACTGTGGAAGGTTCTGTTGTGGAATCATAGTAGCCGATTTCTTCGATAAATCTACCATCTCTTGGGTATCTGGAATCTGCAACAACGATTCTGTAGAAAGGAGCCTTCTTAGCACCCATTCTTCTGAGTCTGATTTTAACTGCCATTTATATTCACCTCCGAATTAAAATTTCATTGACTTTATATCAAAACGTTTTT
>JAZSHA010000011.1:0-2799 GCA_045533025.1 Oscillospiraceae bacterium | reverse complement strand
GTCCTGAAGTGACATTACACGTGCGCCAACCTTTGGAATATATGGCTCAGGAACTGTCAACAACTCGCCATACTTATTATTCAAGCGCTGAGCGATATTTCTTGCAAGTTCGAGGTGCTGCTTCTGGTCTGCTCCAATCGGGACAAGGTCAGCCTTATATGCGAGGATATCGGCAGCCATAAGAACTGGATATGTGAAAAGACCCGCATTTACGTCGTCAGGGTGCTTCTGGGACTTATCCTTGAACTGGGTCATTCTGGAAAGCTCACCGAACTGAGTTGAACAAGCAAGAATCCAGTTCATTTCAGCGTGAGATTTAACGTGGCTCTGGATAAAAGCAATGGATTTCTTGGGGTCAACGCCGCAGGCAAGGAGAAGCGCATAAGCTTCGAGTGTATTCTGACGAAGCTTGGCGGGGTCCTGACGAACGGTTATTGCGTGCATATCAACTATAGAATAGATGCAGTCGTAGTCCTCCTGGAGCTTACCCCAATGTGAAACGGCACCGATATAGTTACCGAGGGTAAAGGTACCTGTTGGCTGGATACCGCTGAATATTCTCTTTTTGTTTTCCTGTTCGGACATAACTATCAATTCCCTTCTGAATTACTATACTATATTAATAGATTAAAACAGTACTAATTAATGCTCTGACAAATACCAATATATTATAACACATATTTCTTCCTTAGGCAACATAAAATTTTAAAAAAATCAAAGGAGGCGGGATTATTGAAAAAACAGACCTTTTTTTTCAGCTCCGCAATACTTATTTTTTCAGCGGCGGTAACAAAGCTGATTGGTGCACTTTTCCGTATTCCACTTGCAAACCTGCTGGGCGGAACGGGAATGGGATATTTTTCGGGTGCATATGGAATTTTTATGACAATTTATGCACTTTCGGTAACTGGTTTACCAACAGCTGTGGCAAAGCTTACAGCTGAAAATTCTGCACTGGGACGCTTTACAAATACGCAGAAAATCAAATCTGTTTCCCTTGAATTTTTCAGCGTAACGGGAATGATTTTTACGGCAGTTCTTGTTGTATCGGCGGCTCCGTTCTGCTTAGCAACAAGTGACGCTGCAACAATTCCGTCGGTGCTTATGATTGCACCGTCAATTTTTTTCTGCTGTATAACCTCTGTTTATCGTGGATATTATGAAGGACTGCGGAATATGTTTCCCACGGCGGTTTCTCAGATTATCGAAGGAATTTTCAAGCTTGCTGCGGGACTTGCTTTCTGTGTGTATGTGCTGAAAAATCCCGATAAGGTTGAAAATGTACAAAAATTTTTCGGAAATTGTGATATTTCGGCTGTTGCAGCGGCAGCAGCTGTACTTGGAATTACACTATCATCAGCAGCAGGAACTATATTTCTGATTATTCGTGATAAATTGTTCGGTGACGGAATTTCGGCTGCTGATTACACAGACGAACACGCTGACAGTGGCTATACTATAATAAAACAGCTTATGAAAACTGCGCTTCCCGTTGCAATAGGTGCGCTGGTAACAAACCTTACTTCGCTTATTGATATTGCTACAATTAATAAGGCTCTTGAAAGGGCTATTACAGAAAATCCACTATATTTTTCAGACATTGCAAATGGGACAAAACTTGACAAGCTGCCGAATTTTCTTTTTGGAAGCTACACAGGACTTGCTGTTACGGTTTTCAATCTTATTCCTTCATTTACAAATATGTTCGGTAAAGGTATTTTACCCTCCGTTTCAGAAGCTTATGCCGCCAATGACAACCGTTCCGTAAGGCTGAACACGGAAAAAGCTATCCTCTCCACAGCTATTATTGCTGTTCCGTCAGGACTCGGAATATTTGCATTGTCGGAAAATATCCTGCGATTTCTTTTTCCTGCCAAGGAGCTTGAAACGGTGCTTTCCGCATCTGCCCTTTCTGTTCTTGGAATTGCGGTTATTTTTCTCTGCATTTCTTCAACAGCGTTTTCTGTTCTTCAGGCTCTTGGAAAACCATATCTTCCTGTAAAAATTATGGCGGCAGGTGTTGCTGTAAAGCTTATTGGAAACTTGTTTCTGACGGCTGTTCCCGAGCTTAATATTGCAGGTGCGGCACTGTCAACGCTTTTATGCTACATTGTAATATGTGTACCGTCAATATACTATATGATAAAGCTTACCGTAATTGGAAAGTGCAATACCTTTACAGCTTTGGGCAAGCTTTTATTCTGCTCGGTTTTATGCTCTGCAACAGCACATATCAGCGAAAATATGCTGTCAAATGCTTTAAATCCTACTATTTCACTATTTATTTCCATTTCATTTGGGGTAATTATCTACATATTTTCCGGATATGTATTGGGCATATTTACGAAAAGTAGCCTAAAATTGCTAATTTCTTAAAAAATTTGAAAAAACCCTTGAATTTCTTTGATTTATAGGTTAATATATTAAATGTACCGTTTTTGCGTGTATAGTTCATTTCGGAGGGTATTTATGGATTTTGTTCTCAAAAAGAGATATGATATTAATGATATGCTTCGGATTATGGAAATACTTCGCTCGGAAAACGGTTGCCCTTGGGATAAGGAACAGACTCATCAATCCATAAGAAAGGATTTTCTTGAGGAGGTTTATGAGGCTGTTGAGGCTATTGACCTTGAAGATACTGCTTTGCTTCGTGAGGAGCTTGGTGATGTGCTTTTGCAGGTTATTTTCCACGCTCGTATTGAGGAGGAAAAAGGTAGTTTTTGCTTTGATGATGTTGTTGACGAAGTTTGTCAGAAGCTTGTTATACGTCATCCTCATGTTTTTGCAGATGTTGTT
>JAZSHA010000267.1:0-2931 GCA_045533025.1 Oscillospiraceae bacterium | reverse complement strand
ACGGAGTCTGAGACCCTTTTCTCCCCGCTCAGTAAGTGTAGAAAGTACTTCACCAAGCTGTTCCTTGAGAAGAATAAGAGAACCCGCCTCAGCAGGTGCAGGAGCATCATCATCAGGAATAAAGTCACCGAGATGGCTGTCCTCTTCCTCACCGATAGGAGTTTCAAGAGAAACAGGGTCCTGAGCTATGCGCATAATTTCACGTACACGCTCAACAGGCATATCAAGTTCAAGTGCAATTTCATCAGGGGAAGGGTCATGACCGTTCTTGTGGAGAAGCTGGCTTGTAACCTTTTTAACCTTTGTGATGGTTTCAACCATATGCACTGGGATACGGATAGTTCTTGCCTGGTCAGCAATAGCTCTTGTAATAGCCTGTCTTATCCACCATGTAGCATAAGTGGAGAACTTGAAGCCCTTGGTGTGGTCAAACTTTTCAACTGCCTTAATAAGACCGAGGTTACCTTCCTGAATAAGGTCAAGGAACTGCATACCACGCCCTACATAACGCTTGGCAATAGAAACAACAAGTCTGAGGTTAGCTTCAGAAAGACGCTTTCTTGCCTTAGGGTCACCCTGAGCCATACGCTCAGCAAGTTCAATTTCTTCTTCAGCGGAAAGCAGGGGAACACGTCCTATTTCCTTGAGATAAATCTTTACAGGGTCATCAATGGCGATACCTTCAGTTGAAAGAGACATTTCAAGGTCATCAGCAGACTCCAGCGGAATTGAAAGGTCATCAGTGTCAATAGTAAAGTCTTCAATAATTTCAATGTTCAGATTTGTACAGCTGTCATAGAACGCCTCCATCTGGTCAACGTCATATTCAAGCTCCTCAAGAACATCAGTTATCTCCTTAGTGGAAAGCTTACCACTTGCCTTGCCCTGTTCCATAAGGCTTTCAATAGTTCTCTTATTGTTCTGCATAAAAGGTCAGTCCTTTCTTTTTACTTCTTATTTTTCAAATTCTGAATATATTTCAAAAAGTCATCATTTGACATATCCTTTATATCAATCGAATTGTCATCACTCGAAATAAGAATATTAATAAAATCATCAACAGTAGTTTTATTAATATTTACATCTTTGCTGTTGATTGCAATTTCGGTTATTTTACCCATTTCATCAGCAGTAAATTCACTTTGCAGCGAATGAATATCAGAAAAAGTCGAGTTTTTGATTTTTTCGAGCATAACCTGATAAACTTTTCTGTTGAAATCTGTCACAAACTGTTCAGGTGTCACCCTTGAAGAAACATAGTCCACCTCATCAGGATTACTTGCCAAAAAAGCAATAATTCCAACTTCGGCCTTGTGTTCTTTGGGATGACGATATGATTCAGGATTACTTTTAAATTGCTTCTGAAATGTCCTTATTTCAGTCCATTCCTGACTTTTAGCCTTGTTGATTCTGCGTTTTATCGCACCTTCAACCTGTTGTAAAAGCATATCCTTGTTAACACGATTTGTTTCAGCCAACCTGCCTATGTAAACCTCACGTTCAATAGGGGAGGATATATCAGCAAGCACATTAACACAGCGTTTCAGATATTCAATTTTTCCATCATCTGTATCAACATTGAGTCCGTTTTTGCATTTTTCAAGCTCAAATTCAATTGCACCGCCCGATTTGTCAAGCAGTTGCTTAAATCTCAGTGCACCAAATTTCTTTATATATTCATCAGGGTCCTTAGCACCCTCCATATGAATAATTTTAGTTCGTACACCGACCTCTGAAAGCAGGTTTATAGCTTTGTGAGTAGCGTTTTGTCCCGCACCGTCCGAGTCATATGCAATAATAACTTCTTCCGCATATTGGGACATAAGGCGTGCCTGTTCCTGAGTAAGCGCCGTGCCGAGAGTTGCAACAACATTTTCAAAACCAGCCTGATTAATGGCAATAACGTCCATATAACCTTCCGCAAGAATAAGCCGCTTTTCCTCAGATTTCTTAGCATAATTCATCGAAAACAAATTTCTGCTTTTCTTGAATACAGGTGTATCGGAGCTGTTCAAATATTTTGGACCACTTCCGTCAATAATTCTTCCTCCGAACGCAATAACATTACCTCTCAAATCAATGATAGGGAACATCACACGGTCACGGAACGAGTCGAAAATACCGCCGTTTCTTCCGCGTCCGCAAAGATTTGCCGTAACAAGCTCTTCCTCGGAGAACCCTTTTGAGCGTAAGAAGTTTGACAGCCTGTGCCAATCATCAGGAGCATATCCCAAACCATATTTGGTAATTGTAGCAGGGGAAAGCTGTCTTTCAGCAAAATATCGCCGTCCCTTTTCACCATCAGGAGAACGTGTCAGAGTGTCATAGAAAAACCTTGCAGCAGTTCTGTTGATTTCAAGAACACGAGCTTTAATCCGTGAAGCTTCGTTGTTTTTCGCCTCATCAGGCATACTCATTCCAGCACGGTCAGCAAGAAATTTTATAGCCTCAACATAATCAAGGTTTTCAATCTTCATCACAAATGTGATAACATCTCCGCCAGTTCCGCAGCCAAAGCAGTAAAAGCTATTGTTATCAAGATAAACCGTGCAGGACGGTGATTTCTCCGAATGAAACGGACAAAGACAAACGCAGTTTCTGCCCCTTCGTATAAGGCTGACGTAAGATGACATCACGCTGTCAATAGGATTGTTCTGTTTAAGTTCCAGAATAAACTGGTCAGGAAAAGCCATTAAAGATTCCAGCCTTTCGGTATGAACAATTCATTGTAAAGGTTGACAGCATAAACATCTGTCATACCAGCAATATAGTCACAAACGGCACGTTCCTTGTCAAAGCGAGCCATAATTTTCTTGTAATCATCAGGCATCTTGTCAGGGTTACGTAGAAAATACATATAAAGCTTTTCAACCAAAGCCTTTGCCTTTGCTTCTTCGGTCTTTGCAACCGAATTTTTGTAAACATTGGCAA
>JAZSHA010000198.1:0-6988 GCA_045533025.1 Oscillospiraceae bacterium | reverse complement strand
TGGTCTATCTTCTGTAGCATATCATTATAAACATTTTCCAAATAATTTTCAGCTACAGCGGACATAAACTCGTCTTCCCTGCTACCTGTCAAAAGTATATCTGCTTTCAAAGATTGCAATGGTTTATGAAAAAACTGTCCTATTTCCTTTTCGTGACGGATAATTGCGGTTGTATCGTTATCCACAATCTGTTTCCAATCGTCGCCGTGCATATATGCGTAAAAACTTCTTGCGTTATTATCTGATTTAGCCTGTTCCCTATCTTTCAGCAAATTTTCAGTAAAAGCTTTATGCGGATTTTCGCCCTCAAAGCTGTCTGCGATTACTTTGCTGACAAGTTCAGGTGCTTCCAGAGCAACATTTATAGCAACAATTGCACCGCCGCTGCTGCCAATTATATTTACATCGGAATATTGTTTATGCTTCAAGAAAGCTATAACCTGCTGTGCTTAATAAAACCACAAATCAACTGGAAATTCTTTCAGTCTGTCTGATTTTCCATGTCCAAGGAAATCCAGTAATATGACTTTGAAATCCTGTTTATACTTATCGGCAATCTGTGAATACATATTCGATGAAGCGGTGTTTCCGTGGAGAAACAGCAATGGTTTTCCCGTACCGAATTCGTTATAATACAGACGTTTATTTTCAAAAACAAAATAGCTCATTTTAAGCCCTCCTAATCTGTTATTTTTGTTAGCAAGGCTTCTTTACCTTGCGGTTAGTTCGTCTTCATACTTATCAACCTACCTTTTAAATTTTCAAGTAAATTATAGCCGACACACTATGAAAAGTCAATTTACTTAAAAAATTTCTGATTTGATACAATGGTTTTTTGCTTTTTACTAATTGCATAAAGACTGTTTTTATATGAGAAAATTCAATTGTAAATATCGGGTAACTCGTCAAGGGTAATTGCTTTTTCGTGATTGTACACGTCGGAAAGATTTTGCTTGTTGTTTTTTGTAATAAAATCCGTATGCCATATCATAAACCAGGACCACATTGCTCCATCTGCCTCAAAGCTTTCGATGGATGGAACATTTCCACATTCGTGGAAGGTCATAGGCTTGCCAGTTTCCATTGCGGCAAGCTTTTTCCAAGCTCTTGCGTGGGTGGAGTTATCATATGTATCTGAGCCGATAATGTCGCAGTATTCGTTGCCGGGATACCAACCGTCTTTAACCTCGCCTGAATAGCCAAGCACCCAGATAAGATTGTCAAGTCCAAACTCGTTTGTGTAGCGGTCATACATCATCTGCCACAGCTTGATGAAGTTTTCTGCTCCGCCTTTTCCCCACCAGAACCACTGACCGTCAAATTCGTGGAACGGACGCCACAGGACAGGGATACCCTCGTCACGAAGCTCCTGAAGCGCTACAGCTGCTTCGTCCCAGCTTTTCATCATAGCATTGTATTCGTCAGTGCCCTCTGTGAGGAGCTTTTCAAAGTCGGGGTTATCGTCCTTGGACTCCTGATAGCCGCTTCCATTTACGCCAGTATGCCAGCAGATTGATACAATGCCGCCTTTTTCGTGCCACTCCTTTGAACGCTGGACAACACCGTCAAAATCATTGTTCATAAAGTCAAGTCCGCGCATTGCAGGATATTTTCCTGTCTGTGCAAAAATATAATCCATCTCATAGTCGGGAGAACCCATCCAGGTTGACTCCTGCTGACAGGTGATGATTGTTGTGCCGTAAACCTCATTGATATAATCGTAGAGCTTGCGGGCATTTACGTCGGCATTGGGATTTGACAAAGCGTATTTGCTTTCGTACACTTCTTCCGTTACAGCTGTTGTTTCAGCAATTGTTGTTTCGGCAGCCAAAGCCTTATCAGCCTTGGTACAACCACTGAAAAGTGTTGCTGTAAGAGCGATTGCACTTGCAAGAGAAATAAGCTTTTTCATAATATCATTCCTTTCGATTATCCGAATATTTGTAAAAATAGCATCCTGTTTTGCATTATATCGCACGAAAACGTATTGTTCAATAATATATTCTATCAAAATTATGATATATCGTATCAACTTTTCGGATTATGCGATAAAATGCAATATTTTCGGTTGCTTTTTAAATCAATTGGTGTTATCATATAATTGAGGTGATGACAATGGCAAGAGGAAAAATTGCGGTACTTATTCCTGCGGTTTATGACGCACTTGACAAGGAATTTCTGACAGGCGTACATACTGCGGCTAAGCAAATCGGATTTGACACGCTGGTATTTACAAGCGTTGCGGCTGAAAATGCTGACAGCTACACAAGCGGCGAGAATAACATATACAACCTCCCGTTTCTGACAGAAGTTGACGGAATTATTATGGCGGCAAACCGTTTCCACGATGAAAAGCTTAAAGCTGATATTCTTAGCCGACTCGAAAAGAGCAAAACTCCCTGCGTTGTCGTCGAAGAAAAACACGACAAAATCAAGGGCGTTTTCCTTGACCAGAAAAAGAGCATTTACAATCTTACTGACCACTTGCTTGTTTGGCACGGCTACAGGAATGTTTTATGTCTTACTGGTCCTGAGGACAATTACGAGGCGCAAATTCGTGCTGAGGGTTTTATTTCAGCAATGGAGGACAACGGAATTGACTGGCGTGGCAGGATAATTTACGGCGATTTTTGGAGATATACAGCTGCAAGTCTTGCTGAGAAAATTGCTTTGGGAGAAATGAAATGCCCCGAAGCGGTTGTCTGCACAAATGATATTATGGCGGTTGCACTTTGTCAGGAATTACAGAAGCACGGTTTAAAAGTACCGAGAGATGTTGCTGTAACAGGCTATGACGGAAGTGTATACACTCTCCTTACAAAGCCTGCGATAACAACTGTATGCGGCGGTGATTTATGTCTTGGCAGAAATGCGGTAAAAACCCTTGCGGAAATGATGGGGATTGACAATGAAATTGACTGCGGAAATGTAAATATAAGAATATGCGGAAGTTGCGGCTGTAACAATGAACACGGTGAAAGGGACGCTTTGCTTGAAGAGACGGAGAAAATGCTCCGCAGGCAGCTTGACAGAAAAAATTTTATGTTTTCAAACTATATTGTAAAAATGTCTGACTGTGAAACGATACCGAAATTTGCAGCTGTACTTGACAGCCTGAGGTATATGCTTTCCGACTGCATTTCTGTAAACATCTGCTTATGTGAGGACTGGCGCACTGAACACCCCGAATACAGAAAGCAGGGTTTCTCTGATAACATAAATCTCATCTACTCAGAAAATCAGCCCGGACAATTTATGTTTCCTCTGCAAAAGCTTCTTCCTCGGCTTAATCTTCCTCACGAGCCTCAGCTCTGGGTATTCAGCTCGCTGCATTACTCCGACAGAATTATCGGATATATTGCTACGCAATATGAAAAGGCAGAGCTGTTTGCTGTTGATGAGCATTACATAAGCTGGTGCGATGCTGTTGCAAACGGGCTTGACATTGTGATAAAAAAGAGCAACACGGAGTACATCTGGCAGAAGCTTGAAGAAAAGAATATGACGGACATTTACACGGGACTTATGAGCCGCAGGGGCTTTGTTCGGAAGCTTGAAAACGGCGATACGGTTACAATGATTTCATTCCCGCAAAGGTGCAGGAATATGCAGTATTTTGTGCCGATTGTTTCGGCTGTTCTCCGCAGCAATGACAACAGCAGAATTGCTGTATATATGGGAGAAGCTGTTTTTGGCACGGTGCTGAAATCGGAAAGCTATGATGAATTTGCAGAAAGTCTTTGCCGTTCACTTTCTGAGCTGGGAATTTACATTACAGAAAATGAAATTGGTACGACTGCGGAGAAAATATCCGACAATCAGACTGCTGACGAACAGCTTGACAGGATGTTCAATATGCTCACGGAAAAGAACGTGCCGAAAAGCGGCGGTGCATATTCCGAGGTTTTTTCTGATTTGAGGAAGGAAATGAAATACTCGCCGCAGAACAGCTGGAGTGTTGATTCTGCTGCTGAAAGAACGGGACTCAGCGGAAGTCATTTTCAGCGTCTTTACAAAAAACATTTCGGTAAATCATTTACTGAGGAGCTTATTTTATTCCGTATTGACAGGGCGAAATATCTGCTTCGTAATACGTCTATGCCTGTTCAGCAGGTTGCTGAGGAATGTGGCTATACAAACTGTGCGCACTTTATGCGACAATTCAGGGAACGTGAAAATATGAGTGCGGGACAATACAGAAAGGCTGAGAAAAATGGGTGAGCTTATTGTTACGATAAACGTTACAACCTATGAGGCGCAGATGCTTGAGGGCAGAAATTCAAGGGTTGTGATGATACCGTTCAGCTGTGAGGCAAAGGGCGATTATTTTAACGGAAAGAGTGTTGCAGACGGCGTTGACACGCAGATTTCGACAGCTGGTGAATTTTCTCTTTCGGCACGATATATGCTTGAAGGCACTGACAGATGCGGAAAAAGGTGCAGGCTGTTCATTGAGAACAACGGCACTTCACTTGACAACTGCATACCGAAGATTTACACTGACAGCGAGGAGCTTGCTTTTCTTGAAAATGCAAAGCTGACGGCAGGTGTAGAATGTGTGGAAAGCGGGGTTATCGTGAGAATTTATATGCACACTGTTTGATACGATATGCAACAAACAAGGTACAATAATTCATTGAAAAATGCAATTGCTTGTTATATAATGAAAGAAAAAGCAACACGGAGGTTCTTATGAAGAATAACAGGTTAATTGCAGCGATTGCTGTGGCGGCTCTATTTGCAACGGGCTGTACGGCAAAAAACGATGTTCAGGCTGAAACGGTAACGCAGGTTACGACAGCGTCACAGGCTGAAATAACTACTGAAATTACACAGGAGGAGATAGATATGGAGCAATTCAAGGATATGATAGTTGAACTTCCGCCGTCTGCTTATGAGGACAGACGTGAGGGGGTTACATACGCAGAATTTGATAAACATACATATTTTTCATCAACGGCTGGCAGGGATACAAATGTAAATGTACTTCTTCCGCCTGATTATTCCGAGGACAAGAAATATCCTGTGCTGTATATTCTTCACGGCTTTTATGACAATGAGGATTGGATGGCACGTCCTGTTGTAAATCTCAATGTCATTTACGGAAATCTGCTTGCTGAGGGTAAGGCGGAGGAAATGATAATTGTTCTGCCATATATTTTCTGCGACAAGGATATGGCATGGTGCACGGGAATGGATATGGCAAACTGTCTTGCATATGACAACTTTATCAATGACCTTACAACTGACCTTATGCCGTTTATTGAAGGCAGCTTTTCAGTTGCAAAGGGCAGAGAAAACACGGCTATAACAGGCTTTTCAATGGGCGGACGTGAGTCGCTGTTCATTGGATTTGAGCGTCCAGATTTATTCGGATATATCGGCTCTGTATGCGCTGCTCCGGGTCTTGTGGAAGTCCCCAACTCCCCTATGCACCCAGGACAGATAACTGCTGAGGAGATGGTATTTGGTGATGACAAGCCTTATATTGTTTTGGTAAGCTCGTCGGAAGTAGACGGTGTTGTAGGCAGTTCACCTGACAGCTACCGAAATATTATGACGGAAAATGATGTGGAGTATCTGTCCCACGTTATGAAAATTACCGGGCATGACCATACAAGTGTAAAGCCTCATCTTTACAACTATTTGCAGTTTATTTTTAAATAAATATACAGAATTTTCAATTACCTATTGCAATTTGCTGACAAAAGATATATAATAAAAATACAATTTAACAGACGGGAGCTTGTGTTACAGGCTGAGAGGAAGGTATAACCTTCGACCGATAACCTGATTTGGATAATGCCAACGTAGGGACGACTGTAAAGCGCTGACGCTTGCACGTCGGTGCAATGACTTATATTGCTGTAAACTAAGAAGCTATCGAAATCGGTAGCTTCTTTTTTTATGCTTTGATAAGCATTTCCGTCTGTTAAAAAATAATTTGATGGAGGAAAGCTATGTACAAAACACAAATGGAAGCGGCACGCAAAGGAATTATCACGAAGGAAATGGAGGCTGTTGCGAAAAAGGAATACCGCACTCCAGAAGAAATCCGTACGCTCGTTGCAGAGGGCAAGGTTGCAATCTGTGCTAACAAGCTTCACAAATGCATTGAGCCAAATGGTGTAGGCTCAATGCTGCGCACAAAAATCAACGTAAACCTCGGTGTTTCGAGGGACTGCAAGGATTACAACGTGGAGATGGAAAAGGTTATGGCGGCGGTAAATATGGGTGCTGAGGCGATTATGGACTTATCCTCTCACGGCAACACACAGCCGTTCAGACAGAAGTTGGTTGCGGAATGTCCAGCTATGATTGGAACTGTTCCTGTATATGACAGTGTTATTCACTATCAGCGTGACCTTGCAACGCTTACCGCAAAGGATTTTATTGATGTGGTACGTCTGCACGCTGAGGACGGCGTTGACTTTGTAACGCTTCATTGCGGAATTACACGCAAGACTATTGAGCAGATAAAACAGCATAAACGTAAGATGAATATTGTATCCCGTGGCGGCTCGTTGGTTTTTGCGTGGATGAGTATGACGGGCAACGAAAACCCGTTCTATGAATATTACGATGAAATTCTCGACATCTGCCGTGAGTATGATGTAACAATTTCTCTCGGTGACGCCTGCCGTCCGGGGTGTCTTGCTGACGCAAGCGATGTTTGTCAGATTGAGGAGCTTGTGCGTCTTGGTGAGCTTACAAAAAGAGCGTGGGCAAAGGATGTACAAGTAATGATTGAAGGTCCCGGACATATGCCCCTTGACCAGATTGAAGCAAATATGAAAATACAGCAGACGATATGTATGGGTGCACCATTCTATGTTTTAGGTCCGCTTGTTACGGATATTGCCCCTGGATATGACCATATCACTTCTGCAATCGGCGGTGCTGTGGCGGCGGCAAGCGGTGCGGCATTTCTTTGTTACGTAACACCTGCTGAACATCTTGCCTTGCCGAATGTTGATGACGTAAAGCA
>JAZSHA010000055.1:0-7577 GCA_045533025.1 Oscillospiraceae bacterium | reverse complement strand
TTGTAACACGATTTTTCAGGTTCTTCGCCTTGCCGATGTAAATGATATTCCCGCCCTTGTCACGCATACGGTACACGCCGGGGTTTGTTGTAAGCTTTGCGGTTTTTTCCCTCAGATACGGCAGACGCTCGTTCATCGGCTGTCACTCCTTTCGCTTTTTTATTATAGCACATTTTTTATATTACAACAAGACCAAACCAATAGCATTCTGAATGTAAAAGCCTGCAAAACTTGACATCATATGTAAAATCGTGTATATTAAGATGGTAAGAAATTTGTCGGAAATTGTTTTGCAGGCTGTAATTTCCTGCAAATATTTATATTGGGGGAAAGGATTATGGCTGTTTTTAAATGTGAATGCTGCGGCGGAAATCTCGATATTATAAATAACAATGGGTCTCGTATTATACAGTGCCCTTATTGTGAAACTCAGCAGACTATTCCTCAGACTGAGGATGAAAAAAAGGTTAATCTCTATAATCGTGCCGTTAAACTGAGAAGACAGTGCGAATTTGACAAGGCTGAGGGAATATACGAAAGTATTGTCGCAAGTTATCCCGACGACGCAGAGGCTTATTGGGGACTTTGCCTTTGCAAATACGGCATAGAATATGTTGACGACCCTGCCACGGGCAAGAAAACTCCTACCTGCCACCGCACTATTGAAGAAAGCATTTTAGATGATGCTGATTTTGAACAGGTACTTGAAAATTCCGACTCGGATATGATTAAAATGTACCGTAACAAGGCTAAGGAAATCGACCGTATCCAGCAGTCGATATTAGAGGTTGCCGCAAGGGAACATTCTTATGACATCTTCATCTGTTACAAGGAAACCGATGAAAATGGACAGCGCACCGAGGATAGTGTTTATGCACAGGATATTTATGACAGCCTGATTGCCAAAGGCTTTAAGGTGTTTTTTGCAAAAATCACCTTGGAGGGTAAGCTTGGACAGGCATATGAACCGTATATTTTCTCCGCACTCCGTTCTGCAAGGGTAATGCTCGTTGTAGGTACAAGCTATGAACACCTTAATGCAGTATGGGTAAAGAACGAATGGCAGAGATTTTTGCAGCTGCGCAAAAAGGATACCGAAAAGGTACTTATCCCCTGCTACAAGGATATGGACGCTTATGACCTGCCGAATGAATTCAAAAGCTTGCAGGCTGTAAATCTTGCAACTGTTGGCTATTTACAGGACCTTGTGCGGAATGTCAGCAAAATTATTACTCCGAAAGCAAAGGTCACAGCTGCGGTAGGCGGGGCAAATGTTGACTCACTTATGATACGTACAAAGGATTTTCTGATTGACAGGAACTGGCAGGAAGCCTGGAATTACAGTGAAAGAGTGCTGGATATAAACCCTCGCTACGCTCAGGCTCATCTTACAAGTCTTATGGCACAGCTGAATGTTTCAACCGTCGATGAAATTGACAATTATCAATATAGCATCAGAGATATCCCAAGCTACCGCAAATTCATAGAATATGCAGACGATAAGCTTAAACGTGAAATGCAACCTCATTTTGAAAAAGCAGAGCTTGCAAGAAAACAAAGTGTATATGAAGACGCTGTTGTTCTTGCAAAATCAAGCAGCATCAATGACATAAAGGAAGCAGCAAATCTTTTTTCTTCCATTAGAGGTTGGCAGGACGCAGACAAACAACTGCTCAATTGTCACCAAAGGGTTTTAAAAGATGCTAAGAAAAAGCTTAACAGCAGCAAGAACATATTCAAAATGTTCCCTTCCGTTTTCTGGCTGGGTGTTATACTTGTCGGAGCAATTATGGCACTTATAGGTTATATCGAATACCAAGAAGTTACTATGACCGAAGGTGTGCTCACTAAGTTTATGGGTGGATTTGCTATAGCAGGCGTCGGCGGTATTGTAAGCATTATGCGGCTTTTCCATTGGGACTCTATCGGAAAGCTTATAGGTGCTTTCCTTATCAATCACTTCACTGTATGTATTTTCGGCGCTGTTGCTTCAATTATAAATCTTGTTCGTGACAGGAAAAATCAAAATCGTGAGATAAGAGAAAGCCGCAGCGTTGTAAATGACATTAACCAGAAAATCGCAGACCTTAAAAGCATTATGAATTCATAAATTCAATCATATACAAAAACAGCGTGCATACCACGCTGTTTTTTTATTTTAAAATTAGTTGATTGACAGTACGGTTAATACTTGATTATTTTTTCACAATATGGTATAATAATATCCGACATTTTATCACAAGATATCATAATGAAGTGTTTAACATATAAAGAAAGAGGAATTTGAATATGCTGGAGCTTAAAAATATACGCTGGAAGCTCCCTGAGGGCGATGAAATTCTCAAGGGCATTAACCTTTGCATCCCTGACGGAAAGCTTACGGTTGTTACAGGTCCAAACGGCGGCGGCAAGACCTCTCTTGCTAAGGTTATTGCAGGTCTTTATGACCCCTCCGAGGGCGAAATCATACTTGACGGCGAAAACATCACAAAGTGGGATATTACCGAGCGTGCAAAGGGCGGTATTGCCTACGCTTTTCAGCAGCCTGTCCGCTTCAAGGGTCTGACTGTACGCGACCTGCTGGAGATGTCCGCTGAAACAAAGCTTAAAGAGGAAACCGTCTGTTCCCTGCTTGGCGAGGTTGGACTTTGCGCAAGAGAATATATGGACCGTGAAGCTGACGCAAGCCTTTCGGGCGGCGAAAGCAAGCGTATCGAAATTGCTACCGTTCTTGCAAGAAAGGGTGCAAAGATGCTCGTATTTGACGAGCCTGAGGCTGGTATTGACCTTTGGAGCTTCACAAATCTGATTGAAGCTTTCCAGCGTCTCAAAACCGAGGACGAGCGTTCTCTGCTGGTTATCTCTCATCAGGAAAGAATTATGGAAATTGCTGACCATATCGTTGTAATTTCCGACGGTAAGGTTAAGATGCAGGGCAGCCGTGACGAAATTCTCCCGCAGCTTTTGAGCGAACACGGTGCTGCACATAAATGTCCTCTGGGCAAATCTGTAAAGGAGGAGTTCTGATATGGACGAAATTACAAGCAAGCTTCTGGGTCTTGTTGCTGACTGGAACGGCACTGATTTCAAGGGTGCGTACAACATCCGTAAGGACAGCGGCTGTGCAGGCAGACAGAACTCGGAAAACGTTACTATTGAAAACAAGAACGACAACCCAGGCATTGTTATAAAAATCGGTTCAGGTGCACAGAAAGAAACTGTTTACATTCCTGCCTGTGTTACACACGGCGGTGTAAATGACCTCGTTTACAACGATTTTTACATTGATGAGGGTGCTGACGTTATTATCGTTGCTGGCTGTGGTGTGCACTCCGATGATGAGGAGGAAGCACGTCACAACGGTATCCACCGTTTCTTCGTTGGCAAGAACGCTAAGGTTCTCTACAAGGAAAAGCATATCGGCACGGGCAACGGCAAGGGTGCAAAGAAGATTGACCCTGTTACCGACATCGTTATGGAGGAAGGCTCCTACGTTGAGATGGACACCACACAAATCGGCGGTGTAACAAGCTCAAACCGTCTTACAAAGGCAAAACTTGGAGCTGGTGCAAAGCTTGTTATCCGTGAAAGACTTATGACCGACGGCGACGAAACTGCAAAGTCTGATTTCGAGGTTATTATGGACGGTGAGGATTCGGGTGTTGACCTTGTTTCCCGTTCCGTTGCAAAGGGCAATTCCTATCAGGATTACCACTCCGTAATCAAGGGCAACTGCCGCTGCACAGGTCACTCCGCTTGTGATGCTATCCTTGCAGGAAACGGCAGGGTTAACGCTACACCTGAGCTTTACGCAGGCGACCTTGACGCTTCACTTATTCACGAGGCGGCAATCGGTAAAATCGCTGGCGAACAGCTTATCAAGCTCCGTACACTGGGTCTTACCGCTGAAGAAGCTGAGCAGAAAATCATTGACGGCTTCCTTAAATAAAACGCAAAGGGAATTGAGCTTATATCTCAATTCCCTTTTTACATTAATAAGCACCTTCGCATTACACGAAGGTGCTGAATTTTTATGCCTTTTTTGCTTTTGCACCAAGCTTTTTGAAAGCTGTCCCAACCTTACGCAGTCTTGGAATAACAGTTTCAAGCAGTCCGCAGTATTTGTCCACAAGGACGATTACCAGCGTTTCACGGTACTTCGGGAGCGCTGTGATATTCAGCGGAAACATATGCTTTTCGATAATATCCGCTTCAAGGTCGGAAATGTAGAAGTTTTCCCTTACATTTTTCAGCGCCGCACCTGCGTGGGTAAAACCGTGGAGACGTTCACCCTTGGCTGGCTTGTAGGTATGCCAGTCATAAAGGAAAAGGTCGTGGAGCAGACCTGCTCTTGCGCCAGCACGCTCGTTAAGGGAGAAAAATCTGCACACCTTATAATTATAATAGGAAACATTCAGACAATGCTGAAAACAGGTTGTATCACCGTGGTGTGGAAATTCCATCATTTTAAGTACGGTTTCATTCTCAAGCAAATCAGCAACGAGGTAATGGTACTCAAGATTGCTGTCACTGAGGTCGACCTTTGACCCGATTGCATTCAGCACTATGATTGCCTCCTTTCATCACACATTATTTTAATTATACAGCATTGATTTTACTTTTTCAACAGATTTACGAAGATTGACATATAATTTTTTCTGCCAAATTTGTTAATAATACACAGGTGAATAATTTATTTTATAAATCTCTTGACAAACATATCGGCAGCCGATATAATATAAATACAAAGTATATCGGCAACCGATATAACGGCTTCCGATGTATCGGCTAACGTAAAGCTGTGAGGAATTGATATGAATAAAAATACACCAATCCGTGAGCTTAAAGGCGTGGGAGAAAAACGTGCTGAGCTTTACGGAAAAATAGGAATAAAAACCGCAGGAGATTTGATTTACCACTTTCCAAGGCGGTATATAGACTACTCTGAGGCTGTACCTGCAAGCCTTGCAGAGGTAGGTCAGCACGCTGTAATCCGTGCGCTGGTAATAAAAAAACACCCTGCCGCAAGAATACGAAAAGGACTTACCCTCTATAAGATTTTTGCTGAGGACGACAGCGGTGAACGCATTACTATCACATATTACAACAACCGCTTTGCTTCGGACGCTCTCAAAGAGGGTGAGGAATACCTTTTCAGCGGCAAGATTTCGGGCAACATGACCCGCAAGGAAATGAACTCCCCTACTGTGCTGAAAGCAGACTCGGAAAATCTTCTCCGCCCCGTTTATCCGCTGACTGAGGGGCTGACAGCTGCAATGGTTACAACTAATGTTGCAGAGGTGCTGGACAACGCCGACGCAAGCTTCTTTGAGGAAATTATCCCTGACGAAATGCGTATGGATTATGCGCTTTCAACTATGGAATACGCCGTGAAAAGTATACATTTTCCTAAAGATGCACACGCCTCAGAGCTGGCAAAAAAACGCCTTGCCTTTGACGAATTGTTGAAATTACAGCTGGGTATGATGCTGATGAAAAGCCGTACCCGTGCGGAAAACGGCTGTAAAATGAAACCTATAAAAAAGGAAATGGAACAGTTTTACAGTGCCCTGCCCTTTGAAATGACGGGTGCACAGAAGCGTGCCGTGGACGATATAATCAAGGATATGTGCGGCAGTACCCCTATGAGCAGACTTGTTCAGGGTGACGTCGGCTCAGGTAAGACAGCCGTTGCGGCTGCGGCGGCACTGTTCGCTGCAAAGAACGGCTTTCAAACAGCGCTTATGGCACCTACGGAAATTCTTGCACGTCAGCATTACAAAACCCTGTCCGAAATGCTTGAACCGCTTGGAATTGCAGTTTGCTGCGTGACAGGTGCAATGACAAAGAAACAGCGTACCGAAGCGGCTGAGAAGCTTGCAAGCGGTGAGTGCTCCGTTGCGGTTGGTACGCACGCACTTATTTCCGACAGCACAGAGTTCAGAAACCTTGGACTTGTAATAACCGACGAACAGCATCGTTTCGGTGTAAATCAGCGTGCTACGCTTGCCGAAAAGGGACACAACCCCCACAAGCTTGTAATGTCCGCTACTCCGATACCGAGAACGCTTGCACTTATTATATACGGCGACCTTGACATTTCCGTGCTGAACGAATTGCCGAAAGGACGACAGAAAATAGAAACCTTTGCGGTTACGGCAAAGCTTCGTGAACGTGCATTGGGATTTGTCAAGAAACAGCTTGACGAGGGCAGGCAGGCTTATATCGTATGCCCGATGATTGAGGAGAATGAAAACGAGCTTGCGGCGGCAAAGGGCTACGCTGAAAGCCTGAAAAAGACGGTGCTTGCAGAGTATCGCACAGGCTTGCTTCACGGCAAAATGCCAGCCGCAGAAAAGGATAAGGTTATGGCAGCATTCAAGGCTCATGAGCTTGATTTGCTTGTGGCAACAACCGTTGTGGAGGTCGGAGTTGACGTGCCGAATGCTACTATAATAGTAATCGAAAATGCCGACCGTTTCGGTCTGTCACAATTGCACCAGCTTCGTGGACGTGTGGGCAGAGGGGCACATCAGAGTTATTGTGTGCTTATCGCTGGCACGGTTACAGACGAGTCACGCCAGCGCCTTGAAATAATGACTAAAACAAGCGATGGCTTTGTAATTTCGGAGTACGATTTGAAAATGCGTGGCGCAGGTGATTTCTTTGGCAACCGTCAGCACGGTCTGCCCGATTTGAAGATTGCTGACATCGCCGTAGACAGGGAACTGCTTGCGGATTGCCAACGTGCGGCGAAAACGCTGATTGAGGAGAGTACCGATTTGACGAAATTCCCTGCACTCAAAGCGGAGGTTGAAAAGCTGTTTGCGCAGAATGACAATGCGGCGGAAGCGCTTTAAACCAAACTACTGTAAAGGATTGATAAATATGAATTGCCCCGTATGCGGAAAAGAAATGGAAACAGGCTTCTGCCGTATGTATGACACAAGAGGCGGAAAGCTTGCGTGGTTGCCCTATGAGTTCTGCAAAAGAAGCACTCATTTTCTTCTGACAAAGGACAGGGTCAGAAAAAACGGCGGTGTGATAACCTCCGTGCACAGCACCATTTTTGACAACGAGGAGCAGATTTCCTGGTGCTGTAAGGAATGCGGAAAGATTGTTATTGATGTGAGATAAATTTGAAAAGGAGTAAGAGATATGCCCGAAAGCTTTGAAAGGGGTGCGCTGACAGAGGCGGTTTACTATGTTCTGCTGTCGCTGTTTGAGGCAAACCACGGCTACGGAATTATGCAGCAGGTTGAAGAAATGTCAGGCGGCAGAGTAAAGCTTGGCGCAGGCACGCTGTACGGTGCGCTGAACAGCCTTGTTGCAAAGAAATGGATCAAGCTGCTGAATGAATACGGCGGCACGCGAAAGAAAGAATACATCATAACCGACACAGGCAGAGCAGCGGTGCTTGCTGAGGTTGAAAGGCTGAAGGAGCTTGCGGCGAATGGTGAGAAAATTGTTGCAAAGCTTAACAGAAAGGAAAGTTGACATGGAGAAACACAGAAAATGCTTTGTGGATATTGAGCAGGAGGAAAAGTGGCTGAATGAAATGGCTGATAAGGGGCTTG
>JAZSHA010000157.1:0-18503 GCA_045533025.1 Oscillospiraceae bacterium | reverse complement strand
AATAAAAAGACAGCCCCTTGAGGGGCTGCCCGTGAATCAAATGCGGTTGGCAGACTTTTCAGAACCACTTGAGTGGTAAGGGTCGTACCAAGCCCTTTAAGGGCTTTTGCATACCACCCGTTTTACGGGTGGTTTTGATTTTACAAGACATTTTCGGTTTATTCATTACACTTTCTCAAATACTGCTGTAATACACATATTTCCGTCTTTGATTTTTGCGAAAATCTCGCCATTCATCTTTTGCATAAGCTGACGGCAGATATAAAGCCCAAGACCACTGCCTTTTTTATTTTCAGCGTTTGCACCTCTCCAGAAGCTGTCAAAAATGTGGGGCAAATCCGTATCAGGAAGGGTGCACCCGCTGTTCCTTACAGTAACAAGAACACAGCCGTCCTCCTCGGAAAAGCTTATATCTACATTTTTTCCATCACCGTACTTGATAGCGTTTTCCATTATATTCTGTACAACTTCAACACTTCGGTCAATGTCACCGTTTATCAGGCAATCGGTATAGCTTTCCATTGTAAAATCCGTTTTAATAAGTGATAGTTTTTCGGTGTAATAACTGATGATTTTATTTATCAGCTCCGACAAATAAAACTCACCTGCGTTTACTTCAAGGCTGAGGAAGTCCTCTCTCGAAGCAGTGATAATTTCCGAAACATAGCTTTCGATTTCGTTCGCTTTTGCGTTGATACTTTCGGCAATTTCAAGCTGTTTTTCCTTGCTGTCATAAAGCCCCTTTGACAAGGCTTTTGCATAAAGCTTTATTGCAGAAAGCGGAGTTTTTATATCGTGTGATAAAGAAAGTAAAAGCATTTTCTTCTCTCTTTGCAGACCTAATTCACGTTCTTTCTGTTGTTCCATATTCTCACGAAGCATATCAACGCCCCAGATAAAGCGTCCGAAAAATCGGTTTTTCATTTCCTTGACGGGTGCGGTAAGATTGCCCTTTGATAATTCATATGGAACATCTGTAAGCCGTTCAAAGGGCTTGAGAATTTTTACTTTTATGTAAAGCATAACGCCAATAATTATAGCCGCCATAATTCCGAGAATTATATTTACAGTTGCAATCAGCCTTGTACTGTCGGCAGCATTGTCTTCCGCGTAATCAAAACGATACAGCTCACCGTTTATTTCACGGATAACATAATCGCTGTCGGAGTTATAGAAGTCCTCACCGTATTTATCAACACCCGTCACATAATTGCAGTTTGAAAGGTCGGTAATTTCAAGGCTGTCATTTTCTATTTCGTGAACCAGCCTTGATATCTCCACAAGATAGGGTCTGCCGCTGTTGCTGTTGTTCGTAAGTAATATCACATTTGCCGAAATAAACACCACGAATATCAAAACTATTACAACAGTAAATATTTTATTAAATGCTTTCATATTTGTAGCCAACTCCCCACACCGTCAGAATATGCTTCGGATTTTTCGGGTCGTCCTCGATTTTCTGACGTAACCACTTTATATGCACGGTCAGGGTCTGCTGCTCGGAAAAGCTGTCGCTGCCCCATATCTGATTGAACAGGTACTCCTTAGTAAGTGCCTTGCCCTTATTTTCAATTAACAGCACCAGTAAATCGAATTCCTTTGCAGTCATTTCAAGCTGCACGTCATTTTTATACACCGTGCGGTTCACCTTGTTGATACGTATATCACCGTCGATAAGCTCGTCAAGTGCATATCTGCGCTTAAAAATACCGCCGATTTTTGCAAGCATAATGTCAATATCATAAGGCTTTTCAATGTAATCATCTGCACCCAGCACAAGCCCGTTGAGCTTGTCCTCTTTGTCTGTTTTAGCACTGACAATAAGAATAGGCGTGTTGCTGTCCTCACGGATTTTTTTGCACACCGCAAAACCGTCAATCCCAGGCAGCATTATATCAAGCACAACAAGCCTTGCGCCGTATTTTTCGTACAGCGACAAGGCTTTTTCACCTGATTCAGCAACCGATACTGTGTAATTTTCCGCACGAAGAAAATCACACAGCAGGTTTGCAATTTCTTTATTATCTTCAACTATAAGAATGTCAGTCATATTACCACCCTAATTCAAGCAACCAGTTATTCAGTGCACGTTCACGTTCCCTCATCTGTGAAGCGCTTTCGCACTTACCTAAATTATACTCTCCTTTTATGTTTCCGTCAACTATATAGAGCACTCTTGTACATTTTGCGGCAACCTTTGAATCGTGAGTCACCATCATAATAGTTGTACCGTCGTTGTTCAGCTTTGCAAGCTCCTCCATAACCTCGTCGGAAGAAGTACGGTTAAGAGCACCTGTCGGCTCGTCGGCAAAAATCATCTTAGGATTGTTAATCATACTGCGGCAGATGCAAGCACGCTGCAACTGACCGCCTGAAACCTCGTTGATGTCATTGTCAGCAATGTCAATAATGCCAAGCTTGCGCATAAGCTCCTGACCACGCTGTACGGTTTCCTTGCGTGTTTCGGTGTTTTTGCCAGACTGACAGGCAGGAAGAATAATATTGTCAAGCACAGTAAGATTTTTCAACATATACATTTGCTGAAAAATAAAACCCATTTCGTCAAGTCTGAGGTCAGCAAGCTCCTTTGCACCCATCTTTGCGATGTTCTTTCCGCAGAATGAAGCCTCGCCTGCGGTAATGCTGTCCATACCTGAAACAGCATAAAGCAGAGTGGATTTACCCGAACCTGACGGGCCCATAATAGCAACCATTTCACCCTCAGAAACGGTGAAGTTTACATTCTTGAGTACGTTGTTCTGACGCTTGTTTACGATATATGTTTTGCAGAGGTCCTTTACTTCTAAAATATTCATAATAATACCCTTTCTTACTCAATGTTAGCGGTGTCGGAAGATTTGATTTTTCTTGTGTAAAGTGATGTGAGGAATGCGCTTGCTGTTGTTGTAACAAGAATTACAAGCGGGAAGATGAGATACAGTTCAACAGGATTTATAACATAATCAACTGCAAGCTCCATACCCATCATTTTGAAAATAGGGTCAATGCAAAGGTGTGTCAGCGGCATTGCGAAAATCTCGCCGATTACTACTGTAATAATTCCCACAAATGCAAATCTCAGTGCGTGGTAAGCGTAAATCTTGCTGTTGCGTGTGCCGATAGCCTTCATAAGTGCGATTTCACCTGTTTCCTTTGCAATGAAGGAACGTTCCATAAGTACAGTGATGAGTGCTGATAAAACAATTGTAAGAATTGATACAAGAGTCTTTACCGCATTTAAGGTATCAGCTATCCCAACATTTCTTTTTGTCCATTCAGCGCAGGTTATAACGTCATCAAATTCGGGATAAAGCTTTTTGATTTTTGATATTCTGCGTTCAATTTCTTCATCGTTTGGATTATCGGTAAACTTAACTTGTGTTGAAATTCCTCCGCTTGCTTGAACGTAGTTGATTTGTTCGTCTGTGAAAAATCTTATTGTTGAACCCTGTGTGTTCATTGACTGGAAAAATGCTGTGATGATGTATTCCTTGTTCCCGTCAATTGTATTTATTGTTACTGTATCTCCAATGTCTGCATTTATCATATCAGCGGCAATTCGGGTTATGGCGATTTCACCACAGTTCTCAGGTGCTGTACCTGCTGTATATTCGTACATATCCATTGTTGTTCCCGTGCCTTGATATACCATTATTTTGGCAGTATCATCGCCGTGAGCAACTTTGAAATTAAATGCAAGCTCCTGATAACAATCGGCAGGCATACCGTTTTCGGCAAGATTTTCTTCAAGTTCTTCAAGATATGTTTCTAATCTTTCTCTGCCGCCCTCAGTCATATAGGACATTATCTGGTCATTCATATCAAGAGCAAGATGACATTCAGCAAATCCAAAGGTCTTGAAAAGGCTGTCACTGCAAAGAGTTGTAACTGTTGCCGAAAGAATAAGCATAAGGGACATACAAAGGAAGAAAGTGAGAGTTATAATGCTAAACTGCTTCGGACTACTTACAATATCGTTAAGTGCAAGGAACGGTGTTGCGCCGAGTTTTGATTTTCCGAGAGTCATAAAGCTCTTCTTGCGGAAGCGTTCACCTGTCTGACCATTTCGGATAGCATCAATAGGAGTAAGTTTCTTTACTTTACCTGTACAGCCATAGCAGAACAGCAGAATTACCGCAATAACCAGCACCGCACAAAGAATATTGATGGAAATCGGATTTTGATTGCTGATAATGATTGATTTTGAGGTAACACTCATAAGCATTTTGCCGAATGGGAAGCTAAGTGCAAAACCGATAATTGAACCGATTATTGAAAGTCCCATATACTTTACAAGGTACAAGCCTCTGATTTTGAAATTACTGATACCGATAGCTTTCATAACGCCGATTTCACGGAATTCCTCGGAAAGAGTGAAGGTAATAGTGAAATGAAGCACTACAAAAGCAACAGCAATAAGCATAGCACTTATTACAAGGAGAACACCCGTTACAATCATATCAAAAACATAGCTGAAAGTAAGGAGCTCGTGGTCCATTGTGAAAATGAAACTGTCAGTAATGTCTTCAATTTCAGACAACATTTTATCTATATCGGAAGTGTTTATGTAATAGAGTCTGCCGCCGTATAAAGTACTTATTGTTTCGTTGGAAATGAAATCATTATAATCTTCTGTATTTATAATATATCTTACCATTCCCATCATATTTGAACCGAGGAGTGCATCCTTGAAGCCGCCTGCGATAGTGAATTCACGGCTTATGCCATCAACTTCGATAGTAATCTTATCACCAATTTCAAGTCCCTTATTCTCCATAGCATAGCTGAACATATACAGTTCACCCGGATTTACTTTTTCAAGAATGCTGTTATCATCAAGAAAATAGTTCACGGACATATCATTGTCACCCTGAAGTATTTGTGTGTTTGATGAAGCGTTCAGTGGCTTTCCATCATATAGGATGTTTGAATTTGACATATAGATTATATTTTCTGATTTAAAGCTATCGATGCTTTCTGCTTTTTCAAGTATTTCATCAAGGTCAGAAGAAACTGCCTTGTTCATAGTTGCAGCGGCATAATCAGGAACATCCGCCATTTCAAAATAATTATCCAGCGCAGATGTAACACTGATAATATTGTTCACGCTTGACGATACAAACATCGTCGCAAGTATAATGAACACCAACAGGATTACATTCATCGCCTTTTTTCTTTTCAGGTCTTTTTTCAGTATATTGAGATACATTTTCGTTCTCCTTTCCTTGTTGTGATTTCATTATAACAGGTAAATTATTAAATAATCCTTAAATCCAAAAATTGAAGTGTAAAAAAAGAACTGCCGCAGTTACCTGAACCTGCGGCAGTTAAGTTGTTCTCTGTGTGTTGACATCATTGCAATGGCAAGTTATGATGTAATCCCTGCCCGTATTTCCGTAGGAGTAAGCCCATAATATTCACGTATTTTTCTGCTCATATCGTTTGCACAGCAAAAACCTGTTACAGCTGATATAGCTGAGAATTTCATACCCGTATGCTGTATAAGTTCATAAGCTCTTGTACAGCGGATATGGGAGAGATATTCTCTTGGAGACATACCTATTTCAGCTTTAAAAGTGTGTGTAAGATATCCTACGCTTATGAAATTTTCTTTTGCAATATCCGCAACTTTAATATTTTCAGCAAAATTTTTTTCTATATATTCACGAACTGTTCGGCTAAGCTGTTTTCCGGTGTTTTCGGAGACTGTTTCCGTACTGGGTTTAACTTGTTCGTAAATAACAGAAATTATTTTCAGTACAGCACTTAACTCTGAATAAATGTTTGCACCGTTTTCAAATATGTCAGTCATTTTATCAAAGTCTGCACTAAGTGAATCAGCATTACATATTATAATAATTCCATCATCGCTGATATCGGTAAGCAGTGCAAAAAGGTCTGGGCGGACAAGCTGTTTTCGCAGTTCCCAAGGGTTTATCATAGCGATGTATCTGTGGTATGCTTCATTGGAAACAAACCTTACTTTATGGTGCTGACGGCTTTTTATCAGTACAAGAGTGTTTGGTTTTATATGGTATATTGCTTCGTTAACAGTTATTTCAAGCTCTCCCTCAATAACATACATAAGCTCGCAGGAAGTGTGAGTATGGCTTACAGGTGCAAGAGGATTTTCGTAATAACCTGAATGTTCGATTATTGACATTTTAATCAATCCTTTCCGTTATTTCTATAATAACATATCTGACGTTTATAAGCAATGCTTTTACAGCAGATTTTCTATAATATTAAGCAGATTTTTTAATGCTATGTATCCTCGAATTGCGTTAAAATAGCCTTATAAACTCTATGTGGGGGATTAATATGAAAATCAGAAAATTTATATCGGTAATGTTATGTACATCAATGCTTGCCTGTCTGTTTACAGGCTGTACAGAAAACAAAACGAGTACGGAGGAAACCAAAATGAAAAATACCGAAACTACAACAGCTGTAACAGAAAAAAATGTTGATGAAGTTCCTGTTGCTGTTGTCAATGACTCATACTACGCTGTAAAAATTGACGGCAATACCATAAACAAAGATGAGGGCACAGTTTACAGAGGTTTGGGAGTCGTAACAGGCAACAACTCATCACGTTTGCTTATGGACTACAAAACCGAAAATCCCGATGCTTACTGGGAGATTATGAATCTGCTTTTCAAAAAGGATTACGGAGCAGGTCTTACACACGTAAAAATCGAGTTCGGCACAGACGTAAACTCATCATCGGGAACAGAGCCTTCTATAATGCGTTCAGCTGACGAAGAAGCAGACGTGACAAGAGGGGCAGGCTTTATGTTTGCAGCTGATGCGCTTTCAATAAATCCTGATATAACCGTTGACCTGCTTCGCTGGGGAGAGCCAAAATGGATTACAGATGCATTTGCTGTTTCACAGGAGAACGGCTTTGAAGCACGTTACAAGTGGTACAAGGCTGCCATTGACAAGGCTTATGAAACATATGGAATTAAGTTTACACATATAAGTGCCGATGCAAATGAGGCTGACAAGATTGATACAGAGTGGATAATTTATTTTGCAGACAGACTTGAAAATGAAACCGATGAATGTTATAATTACGGTGAAATAAAAATTGTCGCTTCAGACGAGGTAGGTTCTTGGAAGATTGCCGATGAAATGATGGCAAACGAGAAGCTGAGAAATGCTGTTGACATTCTCGGTGAGCATTACAATACGTGGGCAAATGACAAGGTTAAGACTCTTAACAAGGTCTACAACAAGGAAGTATGGTACACAGAGGGTATTGCTTCAACCAATATTGCAAAGCTTGCTGTAACAAGCAACGGCAGCGGTATCAACGGTACAAATGGTGCACTTGATGTATGCAACCGTATCATCAATGGCTACTATAATGGTAAAATGACAATGTATGAGTATCAGCCCGCTGTTGCGGCTTATTATTCGGGTGCAAAGTATTTTCCTAAATCCCTGCTTAATGCGCAAAACCCTTGGAGCGGTTATTACGAAGCTGACTGCGGAATATGGACCTCCGCCCATTTTACAATGTTTATTGAAAACGGCTGGAGATATGTTGACAGCGCTTGCTACGGTGACGGCAAGGAGTCGCACGCTATCTCCGAAACCACAAACAACTATATGACCGTTACCGACACCGAAACAGGCGATTACACAGTTGTTATCTGCAATGATAGCGAGGAGCAGAGAAACTATACCTTTACCCTTGAAAATATGGAAAAGGCTGACGCGCCGATTTATGTATGGGAAACAAGAGGACCCGATGAAGGGCAGGATTATGATGCAAATTATTTCAATCATATCGGTACATATAAGCCCAGAGAAAATAAGTTTTCCATTGAAGTAAAGCCTTATTCCATTGTAACAATTACAACCCTTGACAAAACCGCCGATGCATCTGTTTACAACTGTAAATATGAGGATACTCCGCTTGAAATAAATTACAGCGACGACTTTGAATACTCTGACGAGTTTCTTTCTGCACGAGGTTATGCACCTCTTTATACAACCGATTACGGTGGAGCATTTGAGGTAGCTAAGGTCGACGGAAACAAGGTGCTTATGCAGATGATTAACGCTGACAACAAGCCTACAGACTGGCGTTTCAGAGGTACACCAAATCCTATTACTTCACTCGGTGATGACCGCTGGAGCAATTACTCAGCTGAGATTGATTTCAAGCTTGCAAATGACGCATCAGATAACTATGTTGCTTTTGGTGTACGTTACCTCACAGCTGAGCTTGATTCCTGGTCAGCCGAAAACGGAAACAGCCTTAAAATTTACCCCGATGGACGTTGGGAGTTAAGAAAAAATGCGTCAACTGTAATGAATGGTACGATTGTTGATTTTGACAGCAACATATGGCATAATCTGAAAATTACAGCAGCAGGAATAAATATTACAGCAGAGGTTGACGGAGTAGTTATTGCAGAATTTCTTGATGAGTTTGGGCCTGCAAATTCGGGACGTGTTTCCCTCGGCAGCGGACTTTACAATAACATTTTTGACAATCTGAAAATTTCGCCCGTTGACGGATACAAATCAATTATCACAAGAGTTGATGACCACGACGCTTCGATTACATATACAGGTGATTGGTACAGAAAAGTTCCCGATGGATATGTTCATTTCAACAGAACAATTTCCCGTGCGGAAATTACTGAGGGTGACACAGCAGAAAAGAGCTTTGAATTCAGCTTCACAGGAAATCGTTTTGCATTAATCGGACAGAGCGACATTTACAAAATTGAAATATATCTTGACGGCGAATTGTTTGAAACAAAGAATTCTCTCGGCGCATATGCAAGACAGTGCAGCTGTTCGGTTGAAGTTCCCGAGGGTGAGCACAATGTGAAAATCAAGGTAGTAAGCGGTCAGTTTATGCTTGACGCTATTGAGTATTAACGGAGGAAATACAATGTTTGAAATCAAGGATAAGTTTTATCTGAACGGAGAGCCGTTTCAGATTATTTCGGGCTCAATCCACTATTTCAGAACTGTGCCCGAATATTGGCAGGATAGGCTTGAAAAGCTGGTGAATATGGGCTGTAACACAGTTGAAACCTATATTCCTTGGAACTTCCACGAGCCGAATAAGGGCGAATTCCTTTGGGAGGGTATGCACGATATCTGCCGATTTATCGAGCTTGCGCAAAATCTCGGACTTTATATTATAATCCGTCCATCACCATACATCTGTTCTGAATGGGAATTCGGCGGTCTGCCTGCGTGGCTTCTGAAGGATAATGGAATGAGGCTTCGCTGTTGTTATGAACCGTATCTGAAGGCTGTCAAGGAATATTACAGCGTGCTTATACCAAAGCTTGCACCGTATCAGATTGACAGAGGCGGCAAGATAATTCTGTTTCAGATTGAAAATGAGTACGGCTATTACGGCAACGATACAGCTTACCTTGAATTTCTCCGTGATGTTATGCGTGAATACGGCATAACAGTTCCTTTTGTAACCTCAGACGGCCCTTGGAGCGAGCCGATTTTCAAATCAGGTATGGTTGACGGAGCACTTCCTACGGGCAACTTCGGTTCAGCGGCTGAATGGCAGTTCGGACAGATGCAGAAGTTTATGGGTGAAGATAAGCCGCTGGTTTGCATGGAATTCTGGAACGGCTGGTTTGACGCATGGGGTGACGAGGAGCACCACACAACATCTCCCGAAAAGGCAGGTGCAGAGCTTGACGAGCTTCTTAAACGAGGAAGTGTGAATTTCTATATGTTTGAGGGCGGCACCAATTTTGGTTTTATGGCAGGACGAAACGGAGGAAGCAAAACTGCTGATGTTACATCTTATGACTATGATGCACCGCTTACTGAGGATGGACAGATTACTCCGAAATATGAGCTGTTCAGGGAGATTATCTCTAAGTATGCACCTGTTCGTGAAGTACAGCTGACAACCGAAATTAAGCGCAAAGCTTACGGTAAAATCAATTGCATTGGCAAAACCGACCTGTTCAGCGTGCTTGATAAAATCAGTAAACCTGTAAAGTCAAATTTCCCTGTTACAATGGAAGAAATCGGGCAGAATTACGGCTATATTCTTTACCGTACAAATGTCAGAGACAACGAAATCGTGAAGGAAATCCGTCTTGAAGGTGCAAATGATAGGGTGCAGGCTTATCATAACGGTGAATTTGTCCATACATTTTTTGCGGAAAATATGTGGGAAAAGACAGAACTTTCCGACAGAAACAGCGGAGGAGTAATTGACCTGCTTTGCGAAAATATGGGACGTGAAAATTTTGGTACAGGTCTTGAAAAACAGCGTAAGGGTATTTCGGACGGTGTGAAAATTAATGACCATCGTCAGTTTGGATACGAAATATACCCACTGTCACTTGATGAAAAGCAGATTGAAAAACTTGATTTTGACAGCGGATATGAAGAAAATAAACCTGCCTTTTACCGCTTTGAATTTGAAGCAGATGAACTATGCGACACATTTTTGGATACAGAAGGATTTGGAAAGGGTGTTGCATTTGTAAACGGCTTCAATCTGGGGCGCTTCTGGGAAATTGGACCACAGAAAAGACTATATATTCCAGCTCCGCTTCTTAATAAGGGACGAAACACAGTTATTGTTTTTGAAACCGAGGGTAAGTCAGCTGAAAATATTTCGCTTTGTGACGAGCCTGACCTTGGATAAATATTCTTGAGTAAAAACCGCCGTAGTTTCTGATTGCAAACTGCGGCGGTTAAATTATAAAATAATAAAGAATGTATTTTTATTAAAGTGTTTTACAATATTAATACAAAATTGTTGAAATTAAACAGAATGTGTGTTACTATAAGGAAAATAATCTGCGGAGGTAATTGCTATGAGCGTATATATTGATGACAACCGCCTTGTAATAAGAAACGGAAATTCACAGGTATGGATTGAACCATGGGGTGAAAATTCTCTGCGTGTTCGCATGACAGCAGAGCCCGAAATGGATAAACACGATTGGGCTTTGTGTGAGCCTGTCAAAAAGTGCAAGGCTGAAATTCGCAAGGAAACCGTTGATACAACTGACTCGTGGTACAAAAGCGAGGAGTACGCTCATTATCATCAGACAGGGGATAACTACTACATAACCAACGGAAAGATTACTGCGAAGGTTGACTATGAGGGACAAATCAGTTACTACAATCAGCGTGGCGAGCTTCTTACCGAGGAATACTGGCGCAACAGAAACCGCCTTAACAGATATTGCACCTCTCTCAGACTTCCTGCAAGAGTTCTCAAATGCAGTAAGGGCGGAACGGATTACGAGCTTACTGCACGATTTGAAGCCTATGATGACGAAAAGATTTTCGGTATGGGTCAGTATCAGGAAAAGCATCTCGACAAAAAGGGGGCATCTCTTGAGCTTGCACACCGCAATTCCCAGTCAAGTGTGCCGTTTTTCCTTTCCAGCAGGGGTTACGGCTTTCTGTGGAATAATCCTGCTGTTGGTACAGTTACATTCGGCACAAATAAAACCGAGTGGTACGCTAAATCAACACAAAAGCTGGATTATTTCATAACTGCAGGGGATACTCCTGCCGAGATTGAGAAGAATTACACCGCCGCCGTTGGCAGAGCACCAAGAATGCCTGAATATGGTCTTGGATATTGGCAGTGCAAGCTTCGTTACAGAAATCAGGAGGAGCTTCTTGCTGTTGCAAGAGAGCATAAGCGCAGAGGCTTGCCAATGGACGCAATAGTTGTTGACTTCTTCCACTGGACAAGGCAGGGTGACTTCAAGTTTGAGCCCCGTGACTGGCCTGACCCCGATGCAATGGTCAAGGAGCTGAAAGAGCTTGGAATTGAAACGGTAGTTTCCATATGGCCTACCATTGACGAAAAGAGTGAAAACTTCGGAGAAATGGCTGATAAGGGATATCTTGTTTCTACAGACAGAGCCAATGGTCTGCATATGACCTGGATGGGTAATACGGTTTTCTTTGACGCAACAAACCCAGGTGCACAGAAATTTGTATGGGAGAAATGCAAAGAGAACTATTACAAGAAGGGTATCCGTACATTCTGGCTTGACGAAGCTGAGCCTGAGTACGACTCATACGAATTTGACATCTATCGTTATTACGCAGGTACAGCCTTGCAGTGCACAAACATCTATCCGCTTATGTATGCAAAGGGTTTCTGGGACGGACTGAAAGCTGAAGGGGAGAAGGACGTACTGAGTCTTGTGCGCTGTGCTTGGGTAGGCAGTCAAAAATATGGCGTGCTTGCTTGGTCGGGAGATATTCATTCTTCCTTCCGTGCAATGCGTGAACAGCTTCAGGCTGGACTTAATATGGCTATCGCAGGTATTCCGTGGTGGAATTCCGATATCGGTGGATTTATGGGCGGCGATATTTCCGACCCAAGCTTCAGAGAATTGCTTGTGCGCTGGTTCCAGTGGGGTGCATTCAACCCTGTGTTCCGTATGCACGGCGAAAGAAGCCCGTGGTATGAGCGTGAGCAGGAGTACATCAATGGTGTGCGTCAGATTACTTCGGGACAGGATAACGAGGTGTGGAGCTTTGGAGATGATAACTACGAGATACTGAAAAAATATCTGTTTATCAGAGAAAAGCTTCGTCCATATATCAGAAAAGCAATGGACGAGTGCAGCGAAAACGGTACACCCGTGATGCGTCCTGTTTTCTATGATTTTTACAATGATAAAACCGCTTGGAACGTTGAAGATGAGTATATGTTCGGCAGTGATATTCTTGTTGCACCGATTATGGAGGAAGGTGCACGGGAGCGTATAGTTTACCTTCCTGAGGGAGAAAGCTGGACTGACGCTTATACAAAGAAGACATATAACGGCGGACAGTATGTAACCGTACCTGCGCCGATTGAGATTATTCCTGTGTTTACAAGGGGTAATTCCGAATTTGATATTTATTAATGCAAAACCGCCGCAGTTATTGAAACTGCGGCGGTTAAACTATAAACTGCATAATAAATTACTTCTCACATCAGACTTCGCTGTCTGTAATTGTTGTTCTTTCGGTCATATTATGTACAACCTCCTTGATAAGAAGAGGCAGGAACGGCTTGGTAACATAATCGTCACATCCCAAAGCTGCGAATTCAGCAGAGGTTGCCAGATTCTTGTCACCCGTCATAAGAACAACAGGGGTCTGATGCTTTTTACGAATTTGTTTAAGAGTTTCAAGTCCGTCCATATCAGGCATCATAAGGTCAAGCATAATAAGGTCAAATTTTTGTTGGTCGAGAATTTTTATAGCATCTTTTCCGCTTCTGACGGATACTATTTCATACATTGGTTCATCCTGCATTATTTTTTCAATAAGCTTGTGATTGATAAGTTCATCATCAACAGCAAGAATTTTTCTTTGCATTGAATCTGCCTGCTGCATTGTATATTCCTTGTCCTCATCAATCATCTGAAGCATTATATCTGCAATAGCAGGGTCAAACTGTGTTCCGCGGCCCTTTTCAATTTCAGCCCGAACAATCTCCTGCGGCAAAGCCTTACGGTAGCTTCGATTACTTGTCATAGCGTCATATGAGTCGGCAACACCGAGAATACGTGCCGCTTCAGGAATTTGTTCGCCTTCAAGTCCGTTAGGGTATCCCTTTCCGTCATAGCGTTCATGGTGATATTTTGTAGCGAGAGAAATAAGGTTGCTGCCTGAAATTCCCCTGAGAATATGATAACCTGTAACAGGGTGAATTTTAATTATGTTGTATTCTTCATCGCTGAGTTTTCCTGCTTTGTTGATAATCTCAACAGGAATACGAATTTTTCCTATATCGTGAAGCAGACCTGCACGGTAGATTTCTTCCTGTTCGTCCTTGCTTTTTCCCATTCTTGCAGCAAGCATTCTTGAGTATTCAGCAACACGCTTTGAGTGACCGCTTGTATATCTGTCCTTTGCGTCAACCGCTTCACTCAATGCGGTAACAGTCTGAACAAAGAGCTCTTTGATTGTTTTCTGCTGTTCATCAAGAACCTCAGTCTGTTCATATACCTTGTCCTGCAATTCGCCGTTGTATGCAGAAATAAGGTTTATGTATTTCCATTTTTCAGTGTCCTCCATAAATTCAAGAACATATCCGTGACATTTTTCATTATTAAGTATTTGGCTTATATGACCTTCGTAATGCTTTGTATCATTTGAAAATGAGAATGTATCAAGTTTATTATTGTTTTGTATATTTACAAGTATCTCCTCAAGCTTTGGTATGCCTTTTACCTTACGGTCAACAATACAGTTTGTAATTTCAGGGAGAATAGTTTCTGCTGTCTTATTGCATCCGAGATAGTTCATATACTTGTCAACAAGAATATATCCGTTTTTCTGATGCTTGTTGATTGTTGAAGCAACATTTTCTTCAATATCGTAAATTCTTGCTCTGCGATGAATGTAAATAAAAATCCAACCATCAAACACATACAGCGCAGGCATTATCTCAAAATCGGGACTGATAACTCTTCCGATAAAGAACATACTTACATTTACAATTTCCAATATAGTCAGCATTTTCAGATTTTTTCTTGAAACAGAGCTCTTTTTAACTATACAATAAATGAGTAAAGCAACCTGAATTACAATTGCACCATACAGAATAAGGTAAAAAAGTGTGTGTCCCCAACCATAAGTGTTTACAAGAATTGTTGAATCACCGAATTGTTCAATGTGATATTCAGTATAATAGAGCTTATTGTAATCAACAGTCAGTATCATACCATAAACTATAAAGCAGTACATATATATACCGAATCTGTACCATTTGCTGAGTGCGATTTTACAAATAGAGCAAATAAGGAAAATCATAATCGGTGATGTAAAACAGCCGCCTATGTATGCAATTTTGTTTGCAAGCACTGCTTCTTCAACAGAGCCTGAAAGTCCGAGTGCAAGATAACCGCCGTTTGAAATTGCCATTATGAGCATAAGCATCATAAAGTAATAATTTACTTTTTTGTTTTCAAAGGTGAATAAAAGAATAAGAAGATTGATAAGAGCAAGTCCTGTTGTTATAAGATAATAAGCAATCATAATATCACATATCTCCATTTGACTTTACTTCATTGATTTTTGTGCAAATTCTGTCATATTGTCTGAATAATTCCTTCTGCATTTCAGTTATTTCATCATTCAAACCTTCTCTGCTTATTTTTTCCATTTTGTAGGCAAGGTCACCAATTTGTGTCGCACCAATAGAATAAGATGAGCTTTTGAAGGAGTGGATTTTAATGCAGTAGTTCTGGCTGTCATTTAATTTGAGCATTTCATCAAGCTCAGCTTTTATGTTAAGATTAATATAATCTGTCAGCAGGTCAATATAAAATTCCTTATCATCAATGCAGGCTTCGAGTCCCTTAGCTGTGTCAATGTCAGGGAGCTTTTCAGCTAATAGTTGTATGAGTTCACCTGCTGTTTTGGGAGGAGCATTTTTCTCTGCTTTTTCAGTAATTATCTTCTTATGATTTTTATTGAGATATTGAATAACCATTGTATCCAACTTTTGCGGGTCAATAGGCTTGGACAGAAAATCGTCGAAGCCCTCGGCGATATATCTTTCCCTGTCACCTACAATTGCATTAGCAGTGAGCATAACAACAGGAACCCCTTCGCACAGCTTGTCCTCACGTAGCCTATGTAAAGTTTCAATTCCGTCCATGCCAGGCATCATATGGTCAAGGAAAATAATGTCAAAATGATTATTCTTCACCATATTTATACATTGCAGTCCGCTTTCGGCTTCTGAAATCTGAATTTGTGTCTTTTTGAGCAGATTAGAAAAAACCTTTAAATTCATATTGTTGTCATCTACAACAAGTACCCTTGCATCAGGAGCAATAAAGTTTTCAGTTATTGAAGCAGGTATGTCCTGTTTTGGTTTTGTCAGGAAGTCACCCAAAGGCTTGTCATCAGTAATTTTCTGAACAAGGTCGAAAGAAAAAATGCTTCCCTTTCCATATTCGCTTTCAACATTAAGCTTGCTGTCCATAAGGTTGAGGAGTCTGTAAACAATTGGTATTCCCAGTCCTGTGCCTTCAATATTTCTGTTGCGCAATTCATCAATTCTCTGGAATTCTCCGCAAAGCTTTTCAATGTCCGCTTCCTTGATACCGATTCCCGTATCCTTGACAGAGTAGTGGAGGACAGCATCACCGTTGTTTGATTTGTATGTAAGCTCCAGCGTTACTGTACCCTTGACAGTATATTTAACAGCGTTTGACAGGAGATTAATAAGAATTTGACGTATTCTCTTATCATCTCCCCAATAGCCCCTCGGAATGTTTTTATCTATATTAAATTCAAGAGCAAGCCCTTTTTCGTTAGCCTTGAGACTTATCATATTATACAAGTCATTTAAAAGGTTTCCAAGCTGATACTCAACAGGAATAATTTCCATCATTCCTGATTCAATCTTTGATGAATCGAGAATATCATTGATTATGTTCAGCAGCAATGCAGACGAGTCCTTTACGTTATGTGCATATTGACATACATTTTCTTCGTTGCTTTCACGCAAAATCATCTCATTCATACCCATTACCGCATTGATAGGTGTTCTGATTTCGTGTGACATTCTTGCAAGAAACTGTGACTTAGCACGGTTTGCCGTTTCAGCTTCAATCTTCGCCTTTTCAAGCTCATCAGCAAGCTTTGCCTTTTCCACGCTTCCGCTGAGGATTGTAAAAATGCTTTTACCAATTGACATAAAAGCAACATAAATAAAGCACCGCGGCATAACAAAGAACAAGAAAAGCGTTAAAATCGGGTTATCGTTTACAGTGTTAAGAGTAAATAGACCGTTTTCAACATAATCTGAAAGATTCCCCGAAGTAAGAAGTGCCATATTCGCATCGCAGAGTCCCCAGTAATATCCTCCGTAAACGGTAATAAATGTGCTGATTACGGTGAGAATGTACACATACCACATCAGCCGCTTCGACGAATAAAGCATTGCGCACAAAAACGGAATAACAGCAATCAATACAACGTGATATGTAATTGTAGCACCGATTACGGTGAAAGCCAGAACGTTTCCTGTTATAATTATATACTTGGTTTTTTTATTGTTCAAGGAAAGTATTTTCGTTATAATCAGAACAATAAGATATACTGCAATAGGCGGAAAAAAGCCTGCACTCATTATTTCCTTGTCAATGATGAAAATGTTCAGAAGATTAAGCAGATAAGCAAGAGAATAAATAAGCATAGATACCGAAAAACATCGCAGTACATATTTGTTTGCGCTGTATTCGTGATTTTCAATATATACAGATACCTCATCGTTGGTAAATTTATTTTTCATAATACAAAGCCCCCGCTGTATAAATCCTGTAAAATACCTCTTAATGTTAATTATACAATATTTTGGCGGATAATGTCTACAATTTACGAGAAAATGTTGCACAAATTTATGGCAAAAAAACCAAGATTATAATATGATTTGAGCAAATTCTCAAAGCATAATATAAATGTGTAGTACGAATAGTTACTATTAATATAAATTATACTATTTTTTTAATTATTTGTCAACGAAATTTAACAATTTGCTATGATGCCGTTGTAATGATTTTTAATTATCATTGTTTAAAAAAGTTCAGAATTGCTGTTTGCAGCTGTTATTAATAAATAAAGCTTTCTTAATCTGTGTTCAGCATAGGGTATTTAGTGAAAATGCTCCATATTTCCTTCAGAACAGAAAAGCTTATGAGCATAACATTGCTGAATGCTTGTGATTATTAAATTAAGTAGTTAAAATATGTGTTTATATAGCATTAAAATGCTTTTCGATAAAGCTGACATAAGCCCTAAAATGCGCCATTTGATGAAGAAAATAAGGTTTGGTTATATATGATAACGTTTACACAAATGGATTGTGCAAAATGACGAGAAATTTGCGTCAAGTTTGTGAAACAGAGAGAATTAGTTTATAAATTAAGTAAAAACACTTGATTATTTCGCTAATTTATAGTTTAATTATCAATAAGCTAAAGCAAACTTTACTTACTTGATTTATGCGAAACAAAAAGGCTTTAAGCTCGCAATTTTAAGGGAGGAAATTTATTATGAAGGTAAAAAAGATTCTTTCTGCTGCAATTTGTCTTGCTATGACTGCAACAATGTTTGCAGGCTGTAGTGAAGAAGGCGGCACAACAGACAACGGCGGCGCAGCTGCTGACGGCAAGATTATCAAGTCTATTGCTGACATCGACACAGAAGCTCTCAAGGGTACATCCATTACTCTTTACACACACGGCGGTAACAGAGTTCTTGGTGAAGAAAAGAAGGATGCTGACGGTAACACATACCGTGACGAATCCTACGCTTATCTGAAGCACCTTGCTGAAAAGTTCGAAGGCGAGTACGGTGTTCACGTTGACCTCCAGGTTAACTCTACAGAAGACGACATCCGTCCACTTCTCCAGACAGCTGACCCATCTATCGATATCTACACATCTCCTAACTGGAGCATCGAAGAATGGCAGCAGTACGCTGAACCATACTGCACAGTTGAT
>JAZSHA010000190.1:0-23174 GCA_045533025.1 Oscillospiraceae bacterium | reverse complement strand
CTCTCGAAGAGGTAAAAAAGCTTTTCGGGCAGGACGTTGCTATGCTTGTTGCCGGCGCAACAAAGCTGGGTAAAATTCCGCTGTTCACAAAGGTAGAACAGAAGGCTGCAAACGTGCGCAAAATTCTTCTTGCAATGTCACAGGATATCAGAGTTATCCTTATCAAGCTCTGCGACCGTCTGCACAATATGCGCACGCTCAACTTCCGACCTGCTCACAAACAGCGTGCAACAGCCCTTGAAACAATGAATATCTATGCTCCAATTGCACACAGACTGGGCGTGCGTACAATTAAAGAAGAAATCGAGGACCTTTCTTTCCGTTACCTTGACCCATATGCATATAATGAAATTGAACAGCTGCTTAAAATAAAGAATGAAGAACGCGAAAGCTTCATTGACTCAATCAAAAAACAGATTACCGAACGCTTTGCCGAGGCTAATTTTACCCGTCCTCCGCAGGTTGACGGCCGTGTAAAGTCAATTTACGGCATATACAAAAAAGCCTTTATGCAGGGCAAGAATATGGACGAAATCTACGATAAGTACGCTGTAAGAATTATTGTTGACAGCGTAATCGAGTGTTACAATTCGCTGGGTATTATCCACGATATGTTCCGTCCTATTCCTAACCGCTTCAAGGATTATATCGCTACACCGAAATCAAATATGTACCAATCCCTGCACACTACCGTTATCGGCAGAGAAGGTATTCCTTTTGAGGTGCAAATAAGAACGTGGGATATGCACCATACCGCTGAATACGGTATCGCTGCCCACTGGAAATACAAAGAGGGCATCAAGGGCAAGGATAAGCTGGAAAACCGTCTTGCGTGGATAAGACAAATTATCGAAGCCCAGCAGGAAACTGACGACGTTGAGGAAATCGTCCGCACAATCAAGAGCGACCTTTCCCCCGAGGAAACCTTTGCATTTACACCAAAGGGTGATATCATCAGCCTTCCAAACGGCGCAAATATCATTGACTTTGCCTACGCTATCCACACTCAGGTTGGCAACAAGATGAAGGGTGCTAAGGTTGACGGTAAGCTTGTTTCCCTTGACTATCAGCTTTCAACAGGTGAAATCGTTGAGATTATCACATCAAAAGACCCCGACCACGGCCCTAACCGTGCGTGGCTGGATATATGCAAAACCAATGAGGCAAAGTCCAAAATCCGTTCCTGGTTCAAAAAGGAACGCCGTGAGGAAAACATTGTCAAGGGCAAGGAGGAACTTGAAAAGGAATTCAAGCGCAACTATATCCGTGTTCCCGATGAGGAACTGGAGAAATTCCTTGCTGACGATATGAAGCGTCACCACTGCAACACCCTTGACGATTTCTATGCAGCAATCGGTTACGGTGGAGTAATTCTCTCTCGTATGATGCAGCGTATGAAGGACAAATACTCCAAGCTTTATGCTCAGCCTGAACAGGAGGTAAAGACATTTACTCCAAAGAAAAGCTCTACAGGTATTGTTGTTGACGGAGAAGAAAATGTGCTGGTTAAATACTCACAGTGCTGTAATCCTCTCCCAGGCGATGATATTGTCGGCTTTATCACACGCGGTCACGGTGTTTCCGTGCACAAGAAGGACTGCGAAAACTATATCAACGCTATGAAGTCGGGCAACGAGCCTGAGCGTTGGATTGAAGTTACATGGGCGGAAAATTCCATCAACAACAGCACTCCTATCTACAAGGTTACGCTGGATATTGTTGCAAGCGAGAATATTCTCATTCTTGCAGAAATCTCCAAGACACTTGCGGAGCTTCACGTTCCCGTTTCGGAGCTGTCCGTAAGAGAACTGAAAAACGGCAACAGCAGTATTGTTGTTACAATCAACACAGCAGGCGTTTCACAGCTTAACAACATTATCACACGAATTAAGAAATTGCCGAGCGTAATTCACGTGGACAGAACAGGAAAATAAAAGGGTGACTTGTATATGAAAATTATCAAAATTAAACCGCAGGGTATGTTTGCGGTAAACAGCTATTTGGTCATTTCAGACAGCAATAATGCTGTTCTTATTGATGCACCAGAGGGTGCAGAAAATATACTTGCAGAGATAGAAAATCAAGGCGTGAAGCTGAACAAAATTCTCCTTACACACGGTCACTGCGACCATATCGAGTCAGTTGCGGAGCTTGCTGAAAAGACAGGTGCAGAGGTGTTTATCCACACCGATGACGCACCGAAGCTTACCGACTCATATCTAAATCTTTCCGAATATTTTTCTATGTACATGGACGAAGTGACTCATTATGAGCACGGCATCTGCGTTGATGACGGCGACACAATTATCGAAGACGAACTGACATTTACGGTTTTCCATACCCCAGGTCATTCAAGCGGAAGTGTGTGCTATATTCTTGATGATGTAATGTTCAGCGGTGATACCCTTTTTCGTGACTCAATCGGAAGAACAGATATGCCTGACGGTGACCCGATTAAGCTGTTTGCTTCACTTAAACAGCTTGAACAGTACGAAGGCAGATACGGCGATTACCGCCTGCTTGCAGGACATGGTATTGAAAGCACGCTTAACCGTGAAAGGCTACTCAATCCTTATCTCCGTGGAAATATGTTTGAATAAAATGCTAATTTAAAAAGGATTTTTCAGATGACTATATGTTTTATCGGCAACAGCTTCAAATACGAAATTGAAGCTGTTATGAAGCTTTTTCTACCCCTTGTTACATTTGATTTTCTCTTTGAGGGAACAGCCAACGAGGGTGACGTGTGCATTGTGAGCCGTACTGAAAATGAAAACGGCCGCACACTTTCTGTCAGCGTCAGACTTGACGGTGCAGAGAAAAGCGAAATTGTTACAGCAGATGGCGGCTTCTCCGACAAGGAGGACGAGGCTGAACTTTGCAGAATGTTATATCGTATTATGCAAAAGCTTACGGGAATTACTCCTGCGTGGGGTTGCCTGACGGGTATCCGTCCCGTAAAAAAGGTCAACAAGCTTCTTGAGGACGGACTGGGCAAGGACGAGATTTTTGATGTGCTGAAAAAGCAGTATTACGTTTCAGACGAAAAGCTGGAGCTTGCATACAAGACTGCTTGTGCACAGACTGAACCGCTTAAAGCACTGGACAAGCGTTCATATTCGCTGTATGTTTCGGTACCGTTCTGTCCGTCACGCTGCAGCTATTGCTCGTTTGTCAGCCATTCAATTGAAACTCCCAACGCAAAGAAGCTTCTTCCCCAGTATGTTGAGAAGCTTTGCGAGGAAATTGAACTGACGGCGAAAATTGCCCGTGAGCTTGATTTGAGATTGGACACAATCTACATCGGCGGCGGCACTCCCACATCATTTTCCGCTGAACAGCTTGAAGCGGTTATGGGTACGGTTCAAAAAAACTTTGACATTTCAAAAATACGTGAATATACTGTAGAAGCAGGGCGTTCCGATACAATTACCGCAAAAAAGCTTGAAGTTATCCGTGATTTTGGTGCAACGAGAATTTCCGTCAACCCTCAGACAATGAACGATGACGTGCTGAAGGCAATCGGCAGACGACACAGTGCTGAGGACGTTGTTGAAGCGTACAGAATGGCGAGAAAGCTTGGTTTCACCAACATCAATATGGACACAATCGCAGGCTTGCCTACGGACACCCCTGAGGGCTTCAAGCACACTATCGAAACTCTTTGCAATCTTGACCCCGAAAGCATTACCATTCACACTCTGACGGTGAAGCGCTCCTCAAACCTGTTTATGCAGGAGGAAAGAAGCGTTGACAGCCGCATAGGAGAAATGGTAAGCTACGGACAGAAAAAACTGCTTGAAACAGGGTATCTCCCCTACTACCTTTATCGGCAGAAGAATACCGTTGACAACCTTGAAAATGTGGGCTTTGCAAAGGAAGGCTACGAGTGCCTTTACAACATCTACATAATGGAAGAAGTGCAGACTATTCTTGCTGTAGGTGCGGCAGGCTCGACAAAGCTTGTGAACAACGCAACAGGCAAAATCGAAAGGCTGTTCAACTACAAATTCCCTTATGAATACATTTCAAGATATGACAAAATGATTTTGAAGAAGGACTGCATTGCTGAGTTCTTCAATAATATTTAGGAGGATTTTTACCATGGAATTCAATATCGATAATATTGTTGCAGGCGCAAAGGACCTTTTTGACAAGGCTTCCGTAAAAGCAGGTGAGGCAATCGACTACTCAAAGGTGCAGATTGACAGAAGTCAGCTCCGTCTTAAACTTAAAGAAAAGTATACCGAGCTTGGCAAGGCTTACTACGCTGAAAAAATGACAGGCGCAGACCGTTCTCACATTATGGGTAAGCTTGTTGACGAAATCACTGAAATCAAGGCTAAGCTTGATGAAACAGAGCCTAAGAAGACTAAGGTGTGCCCTCAGTGCGGAGCTGAATGTGCAAAGGATATTTCTTTCTGCGGCAAGTGCGGAGCAAAGCTTGACGTATGATAAAGAAGAATGATTTCCGCACGCTTGAAATAACGGGAATGACCGCCGAGGGAAACGGCGTCGGCAGAACCGAGGACGGTATGGCGGTATTCGTACCGCTTACCGCTGTCGGTGACGTTATTTCCTGCAAGATTGTCAAGGTAGCGAAAAGCTACTGCTACGGCATCATCGACAAGCTTATCACGCCTTCTCCCGACCGCACAGAAAGCAATTGTCCCGTGTCGGCAAAGTGCGGCGGCTGTACGTTCCGCCATATTTCCTACGAGGCGGAGCTTGCGGTAAAGGACAAGCTTGTCCGTGACGCTTTTGAGCGCTTGGGCGGCTTCAAGGATATTCCTTTCGAGGAAATCTGCGGCGGCGAAACTGAATTCTACCGCAACAAAGCACAGTATCCCGTTGCTGAACAGGACGGCAAGGCTGTCTGCGGCTTCTACTCAAAAAGAAGTCACCGCGTTGTGCCTTATTGCGGCTGCACGCTTCAGCCTGAAATTTTCGGCAAGCTTGCCGAATTTTGCCTTGACTATGTGAATGAGAAGAAAATTCCCGCCTACAACGAGGAAATAGGCAGCGGCATACTCCGTCACATTTATATCAGACGAGGTTTCCACAGCGGAGAAATTATGCTCTGCTTTGTTGTAAAGAATGACAAATACAAGGCGCTTTTTGCCGACCTCGGTGCTATTGCGGCAGAAAAATTCGACGGCATAAAGAGCGTTGTTATGAACATAAATCCGAAGAATACCAACGTTATTATGGGCGACAGAAACATTACTCTTTGGGGCAGCGACGAAATCTGCGACGTGCTCTGCAGCAAGAAGATTACCCTTTCGCCTATGTCCTTCTATCAGGTCAACACGGCGCAGGCGGAGAAGCTTTACCGCTGCGGTATGGACTACGCTGAGCTTACAGGCGGCGAAACCGTACTCGACTTGTACTGCGGTGCAGGAACAATCGGCTTGTCATTTTCGGACAAAGCAGGTAAAATCATCGGCTGTGAGATTATCTCTGAGGCTGTTGAAAATGCGAAGCACAACGCCGAAGCAAACGGAGTTACAAACGCTGAATTCTACTGCGGTGACGCAGGAAAGCTCGCTGAAAAGCTTGCAAATGAGAACATCAGACCTGACGTTGTAGTTATAGACCCACCGAGAAAGGGCTGTGACGAGCTTACTCTCGACAGCATTGTGCGTATGGCTCCGAAGCGGATTGTGATGATTTCCTGCAACCCTGCTACTGCGGCACGTGATGCGAAGTATCTTGCAGAAAAGGGTTATGCTCCGAAAAAGGTGCGTGCGTTTGATTTGTTCCCGAGAACGAGTCATGTGGAGTGTGTGTGCAAATTTGAAAGGCAGTAATTATGATAATTCTCGTTGATATGGATAACACAATCGAAAACCTGACGGAAGCGTGGGTAAACTACGCAAACAAGCGGTTTGGTACGGCTGTCAATGCGGCTGATGTTACAACCTGGGACCCGTCAGAGGCTTTCCCCTCGGTTTCACACGAGGAAATGTACGCGCTCTTACTTGAGGACGAACTGTACGAAACGGTTGAACCCTTTGAAGATGCAGCGCACTACCTGCAGAAGCTTATTGCCGACGGTCACGAGGTTTTCATTGTGACAAACTCGCCTTATCAGGTGATGAACGTTAAAATGGAAAAGGTGCTGTTCAAGCACTTCCCTTTCATTGACTGGAAGCACGTTATCATCACGGGCAACAAGCCGCTTATCAAGGGCGATGTGCTGGTTGATGACGGCGTACATAATCTGCTGGGCGGAGATTACGTAAAGCTGCTTTTTACTGCACCTCACAACCGAAGCTTTGATGCTGAGGGGAATGGTATGGTTCGTGTAGATAGTTGGAAAATGATATATAATATCCTTTCTGCTCAGAAATAATATTCGTATAAGATAAAGAAGGTAAACAGATGGTTGACGTTTTTATAATTCATTCAGGAAAAGACTATAAGTTTGTTAAGGAAAATTTAGAACCATTTTTAATGGGAGAAAAAGATATTTATGGAAATTCTTTGAACTCAGTAGGATATTCCAATATACTTACACTTCAATCAGGCGAAAATAAGAATTGGAAACAAGATGCATTATCAAAAATAAAAAAAGCTCAGGCTGTTATTGTTGTTGTTGGTGAAGATGCCTGTGAAGCATCAAAAAATAAAACAATGGGATGGGAAGTCCGTCAGGCAGTAAAGTATAATAAACTTATAATGATTTATAATTTGGATAAATATTCTCTACCCAATTTCCTTAAATATAAGGACAGATTTACCGGTCAGAATGTAATGATTGCTCAACAGCTTACGTTGGACAAGATTAAAACACGAATAGATGATTATGCAAAGGGACATTATGATATCTTTTCATCTAAGTATAAGAAGCTTGATGAAGATGAAAGATTACAATTAAAGCCTGAAATACTAGAGCAGTATATTATGTACCAGCAAACGTCGGAAGAACTTATTGCAAGACGTCAGAATGTAAATTCATTTTATCTCACCGTGAACAGTGCTCTTGTTACACTGGTAGGTTTGATTCTCAGTGTTGTTGATTTTCCTGCAAATATGATAGTAATTCTGTTTATGTCAGTAATTGGCATAATATTGGATATCTCATGGGTTAATCTTCTTGACGCATATGGCATACTCAATTCAGCTAAAATGAAAGTAATAAATTTACTTGAAGAACAGCTTCCTATCATACTTTACGATGTTGAATGGCAGATAATGAGCGATAAACTTAATAATAAAAAGTATGTGTCATTTACTGACAGTGAAAAAAGAATACCGAAAATTTTTACTGTAATATACATAACCATTATTGTTTTGGTAATTATGTTTTTACTTTTCAAGAGCATTTAAGAATACTATGGACAGAATTTATGAATATCTTACCACAATCCCCAAAGGCAAGGTCGTGACCTACGGACAAATCGCTGAGTATCTCGGCAACAAGCATCTTGCCCGTGCTGTGGGAAATGCCCTTCACAAAAACCCAGACGGTGACAAATATCCCTGCTATAAGGTTGTAAACAGCAAGGGACAGCTTTCCGCAGCCTATGCTTTCGGCGGAATTGAGGAGCAGAAAAGTCGGCTTAAAGCTGACGGGATTGAGGTTACAGATTATATTGTTGACCTTGAAAAATATCTATACAAATAAAATGAAAGGACTGTATTCTATGAAACTGCGAATTCTTGCAGCTGTTCTTGCGGTTGCGTCAGCGCTCATATTTACCGCCTGTGAAAGCACTCCAACGGGAGATAAGTCTGCCCGCAACGGTGACAGCTTATATAAGGAGCAAAATTACACCGAGGCACTGGAAAGCTATTTCATAGCACAGGAGCGTGGACTCAACTCTTACAAAGAGGAAAATCTTTACGCAGGAATTGCCGCTTGTTACTGTCAGATAGGTGAATATGAAAAAAGCATAGAATACTACAAAAAATCCCTTGAAATCGAACCTGCAAATTTTGAAGCCTGGGTAAATTCGGGTGTTGCCTACCGCAAGACTGGTGACCGTGACAAGGCTATGGAATGTTACGAAAAGGCACTGGAATATGACCCTGAAAACAATGCTTCTGTACCGCTTTATACCAGCCTCGGCTCGGTTTACATCGAGCTTAACAAGCCTATGTCTGCACTGAAATATCTTGAAAAAGCACGGGAGCTTTACCCACAGAAAGCTGATATCCACGCATATCTTGCTCTTGCATATAAAATGGCGTTTGAGCCTGAACAGTCCGAAAAATCGCTAAAAAAAGCTGAGGAGCTTCACTATCCAAAGCTTGACCAAATCAAGGAACAGCTGAACAAAATAAAATAAAACCAAAAGCGGAAGATGAGTTTCTGAAAATCATCTTCCGCTTTTATCATATCTTTTCCTTTTCAACCATTAAAATCGGATAGCCGTTTTCATATGGCTTCACGATATCGGGGTGCCTGTCAGCGTGAGCAAAAATTTTCTCCGCAAGACCGTCCCTTTCCAGCTCATCACACAAGTCCTTGAGCGATTTGCTGTACATTGTGGGGCAGATTGACGCCATTGAAATAACCCTTTTTCCGCCAAGTTCCATTATTCTGTATGGCCATATGCGGCAATCAAAGGGCTTATCATCACCAAGTCTGCACCCTGTCTTATGGTCAAGCATCGGGCAATAGTAAAACTCGTCCTCAGCCTCGTCCATACGGAAAATCCAACCGTCACCCTTCTGTACAAATGCGGTTTCTGGGAAACGCTCCTCAACCAGCTTTTTCAGCGGCTCATCAAGCACAGGTGTCTCCCATATATCATATTTGTCAAATATACAGCAGATTTTGCAGCTTGCACAATCGCCGCCCGATAAAATATTTTTCAGCATAAAAAATCCTTTCTGTGTATAAAACACCTCATACTGCAAAAAATATCAAAAAAGAAAGAGGTATATCTATGAATATTTCTAAACAGCAGTACGATACACTGGTAAAAAAAATATCGCCGAATTCCAAAAGCCGTACAGACATTCTAAAGGCTTTTTTAATCGGCGGATTAATCTGCTCCATCGGTCAGGGACTTCTCGATATATTCACTTATTATGGCTTTGACGAGAAATCCGCTTCCGCATGGACTTCCATAACTCTTGTATTTCTCAGCGCCCTGCTGACAGGTCTGGGTTTATATGAGAAAATCGCAAAACACGGCGGAGCAGGGACTCTCGTGCCCATCACAGGATTTGCAAACGCAGTTTCCTCCCCGGCCCTTGAATTCAAGGCAGAAGGCTTTATTCTCGGCGTCGGAGCAAAGGTTTTCGCCATTGCGGGTCCCGTAATTCTTTACGGCACTGCCGCTTCCGCTGTTTACGGGATTATATATTATTTCTTTTTAAGTTGAGCTTATTCGTCAGCAAAATAAGTTACACCCACAACTGTAACATTGTCACGGCTTCCGTTGTCGAGAGCAAGAGTAACCATATCCGCCAGCCGCTTCGGAAGCTTTTTCGGCTGCGCGAGAATACTTTCAAAATCGCCGTTTGTCAGCTTATCTGAAAGTCCGTCGCTGCATATAATCACAATATCCCCGTGAGAAAGTCCGCCATCAATTTCAGCAATCTGAGGCTTCGGGTCATCGGAAAGACTTCCCAAAACAGGGAAAATAACATTTTTCTGCGAATGATTTATTTTCTGTTCACTGGTAATATGCCCCTGCTCGTAAAGCATCTGCACCAAGGACTGGTCACGGGAAAGCTGCTTGATTTTACCGCCTCTGTACAGATACAGACGTGAGTCGCCCACATTTATCAACAGTGTACGTCCGCTTTCCTCCACCACAAGCGCACAAAGAGTAGTCTGCATATTCTCGGACTTATGGAGAATACCATGGCGCTGCAGGGAGCGGTGTATAGTCATAATTTTCTTTTCGTAATCCGTTTTTGAAGAAGGCTTCATATCAGCAAGAAGCTGGAGCGCAAGACGTGAAGCAACCTCACCCGAGGCTTCTCCGCCGACGCCGTCGGCAACCGCCGCAACCATAGGTGCCCTTACGTTGCTTTCAAGCTCAGCCGAGGACATAACAAGTCTGTTAATCAAAAACGCATCTTCATTATGGTCACGGACTCTGCCCGTATCGGTTATTCCGCAGCAATAGAACACCCAAGTCACTCCTTCCTTGTCTGAATTAGTGGAACGCTTCCATCATTTCAGTTATAATTGTACATTATATACCAATTCAAAGATTTTTTCAAGGGCAAATACAGACATTTTGGTTAATTATTTATTAATAAGAAATTTTTGTATCTATTATGCAGATAAACACACAATGTCGGATTATGTCGAACTTTTTTCATTGACTTATGACAAAAAATGGTATATTATATTATTGTAATGCCCATAATATTCCAAAAAGATAAGGATTGATGAAAATGATTTGCCCAAACTGCGGAAAGGAATACAACGAAAAGATGACCTGCTGCATAAGCTGCGGCGCTGACCTTGTTCCGTTTGAGAAAACTACAGAACAGACCTCCATAGAAATTTTGTCTCCCGAAAATGAGATTGAACCAATAATTCCCGAAACGCTGCATGACCCCGAACCGATTTTAGAAGGTACAGGCTTTATAAGAAAATTCGAAAGCAAAACAGAAGAAATTAACATACCCATCAAGCATTACAGCAGCCCCTCTCTTTCAGGTGCGGCAAAGTTTACAGGCTCGCTTATCACCTCAGCTATTATGCTTTTGCTGATTATTGCAGCGGTTTCGGCGGCAGCCTTCAGATTTGTCACCGACAAAGACAACATATATGAGTTTGCCGATGAGCTTGATATAATGGCGCTCCCTGCTTCAAATGAGCTTATCGCTCAAAACAGTGGCTTCAGCTCCGACGCAACCGTGCAGGACGCAATCTATACTCTTTCTCTCGGAACAGGACTCACCCGTGACGATATCCGCACTATTTATGAAGAGTCCACAATGAAAAAATTTCTTGCTGCACGTCTTGCCGAATACGCTGATTTTATCCGCAACGGAAATGTACCCGAAAAGCTGACCTCGGAACAGCTTAAAACCGTGTTCAGCGAAAATATTTCTCTTATTGACAACACTATGGGACATAGCCTCAACGAACACGACATTAATCTTGCATACAGCGAAATTGAGCGTACTGAGCCGCTGCTTGAAATAATCTCTCCCGAAAATATGGAGTACACCATCGGTGACAAAACACTTGCGGCTATGCGGCTCTTCGGCTCTGTACCTGCAATTGTGGTTGCATCGTCCCTTGCGGCTTCAATGCTCATAATTCTTCACACCATCAACAAGAAAAGCACCCGTGTGCTGACTTGGGGCGGCGGTACAATTCTTACAGGCGGAGCAGCTGTTCTTGCTGCAACATTTCTTTTTTCTTTACAGCTTCCATACGCAGACAGAGACAGGTTTGCAAAAACAATTTTGAAATGTACCTGCGATGTAATCTCCCCCGACCTGTACAAAATCGGAGGGTTGCTTGCAGCGGCAGGAGTTGTAATGCTCATATGGGCAGAAAGCCTACGAAGAAACGCAAAACAATAATTTTCAGCACCTCGCTAAAGAGGTGCTTTTGTTTTGCATAATTATTTTCATCACCTGCGCAAATCGACATACTGTGCATAGCTTTTGCCGTAAAATAGTTTATACACACAGATTAAAAAATAAAAGGAGCATAAAAATGAATGTTATCATCGATACCGAAGATAAAACCGTTATCGCTCGGATAAGCGGAGAGGTTGACCACCACAACGCCAAAAGCATCCGTGACGATATTGACCTTGCAATTGACCGCCATCACCCCGAAATGCTGGTACTGGATTTTGACGGAGTAACCTTTATGGACAGCTCCGGAATAGGCCTTGTTATCGGACGCTACAACAGCATAAAGCCGTACGGCGGAACAATTATCATTGAAAACACTGGAAATCAGATTAAAAAGGTTATGCGCCTTGCAGGTCTGGACAGACTTGCAGTCATAAAATAAAAGGAGCTGAAAAACGTGAAAATCATAAATGAAATAAAAATATCTTTTCCCAGCAACAGTCAAAACGAGAGCCTTGCACGTTCTATCGTTTCCTCATTTGCGGCACAGCTTGACCCGTCCGTATCTGAAATCGGCGAGATAAAAACCGCTGTTTCCGAAGCTGTTACAAACTGCATTGTTCACGCTTACAGAGGCTCACACGGTAAAATAGAGCTTCTTGCACGCCATCTTGACGGCAACGTGCTGTACATAAAAATCCGTGACAACGGCTGTGGAATTTCCGATATAAAGCAAGCTATGGAACCGCTTTATACCTCTGCACCCGAGGAAGAACGTGCTGGACTCGGCTTTGCAGTTATGGAAAGCTTTATGGACAAGGTTACTGTACGGAGCGCCGAAGGAAAAGGCACAACGGTTACTATGAAAAGGAAAATCCTTTCGAAACAGGCTGATACATAAACTACGAAAGGATTACCGATGTGAATGCTTTAAAAAACGATAGCTTTGTCGAAGAAAATCTGGGACTTGTTCACCTTTGCGCAAACCGTTTCCGCGGCAAGGGAATTGAATACGATGACCTTTACGGAGCAGGCTGTGTGGGACTTGTCAAGGCGGCCTCAGCCTTTGACTGTAACCGTGGAGTAAAATTTTCCACCTATGCTGTGCCCGTAATCCTCGGCGAAATCAAGCGGCTTTTCCGTGACGGCGGAACAATCAAGGTAAGCCGTTCAGTTCGTGAGCTGGGACTGAAAATAAGCCGTGCAAAGGAACATTTCACTCTTATGCAGGGACGTGAGCCTACTGTTTCCGAACTTGCAGACCTGACCTGCTCCACCCCCGAAGAAGTTGCCGAAGCATTAGCGGTAAATCTGCCGCTGATATCGCTGACAGACAGCTCCGAGGAAGGCGGAGATGGGCAGATTGATGTTGTTACGCCTGCTCCCGACCTTGAACTTGTAGACATACTCTCTCTCCGTCAGGCACTTTCCACCCTTGACGAAACGGACAGACAAATTATTTACTGCCGCTACTTCAAGGATATGACCCAGACTAAAACCGCCGCAAAGCTGGGTATGACTCAGGTGCAGATTTCACGCCGTGAAAAGAAGCTGCTGTCAATCCTGCGAGGAAACCTTCTCTCATAGAAAAAGGGTATCAGGTTTTAGGGCAATGACCGTATAAAGTAATTAAGGGTACCGAGCAATAAACTCGATACCCTTGATTTGTTTATTACGGATTGGCAAAGGGGACACCCCTTCTTGATACCCTTGATTTTATTTAGTTGGCTTCTGAGGCTGACCATTGCTTGGAATTGACTTGACAGCCTGTCTTGTCTTTCTGATATCGGCAAGGTTAGCCTGCAAGCATTCCTCAGCCTGCACAAGAACATCATCAATATACTTGTTTGCAGCATTCTTGATTTCCTTGGACTTAGCCTGCGCCTGATTAACCATCTCAACCGCTCTTGCCTTGGCAGCCTTTGTAATCTCGTCGTTGGACACGATAACCTTCGCTCTGTCCTCAGCACGGCGAACAATGCTGTCTGCTTCCTTGTTAGCGTCATTGATGATAGTCTGTCTGTCACGTACAATCAGCTTAGCCTGCTTGATTTCCTGCGGAAGATTAAGGCGGATTTCATTTATGTAATCACGCATCTGGTCGCAGTCAATAATGGACTTCTTAACCGAAAACGGCACCGTAGAAGCGTTGTCGAGCATATCGTCCATCATATCAAGAATATCGTCAATAATTGTAACCATATTTTCAAATCCTTTCCTAAATCAATTTATTTTATTTCCTCAGGTTCTTTCCAGAGCCTTGCTTTAATGTCCTCAAGGATACATTCGGGCACGAAATGAGTGATATCTCCGCCGAATGATGCAATCTGCTTTACAACGCTTGATGACAGATACATATTCTCAGCGCTTGTTGTCAGGAACACAGTTTCTGCTCCGTCATAAAGAATTTTGTTAGCCAGCGCCATCTGAAATTCATACTCAAAGTCGGATACCGCACGCAGGCCCTTGATGATAGCGCACGCACCAACCTTTTTAACATAATCAGCCAGCAGACCATCGTTGATGTCAATAACAACATTATCCAAATCTGCAGTAACCTTTTCAATCAGCTTCACACGCTCAACAGCTGTAAAGCTTGGATTTTTCATAGCGTTTACCGAAACCAGCACTATAACCTTATCAAAAAGCTTGGACGCTCTCTGAATAATATCCCTATGTCCCAATGTTACAGGGTCAAAGCTTCCGGGACAGACCGCTATTCTCTTACTCATTCTTCATCTTCCCCGCTTTTGTTTCTGTACACCGTAACCTCGATTTTACCGTACTTATAAACCTTGTGCTTTTTCAAATCACCGTATTCCTCAGGAAGTACAAGTCCCTTTTCGTGCTCGCACACAACAATGCCTCTTTCAGACATTTTGCCTGCCAGCAACGGCATCGAAGCCTCAATGATACCCTTATTATACGGAGGGTCAAGAAACGCAATATCGAATTTGTCCACGCTCATTTTCAGAAAGTTTGCACTTTCAATGTTGGAAATTCTGGACTGCTTCTGAAAGCCTGTTGCAGCAACATTTTCCTTCACGACCTCAATAGATGTGCGGCTGTTGTCAACAAAAACACAGGATTTAGCACCTCTTGACAGCGCTTCAATACCCATCTGACCCGAGCCTGCAAACAAATCGAGAATTGCTGAGCCTTCTATATCAAACTGTATAATGGAAAAAATAGCTTCCTTAACCTTATCGGTAGTAGGGCGCACGTCGTTGCCCTCAAGTGTTCTGAGTTTTCTTCCTCTTGCGGTACCTGTTATAACTCGCATTTAGGTTCTCCTTAACAAAAAAATACTCTGTAAATAAATATTATACATTATTTTATCCCTTTTGTAAACACCTATAACAAATTTATTCTGTTAATTTTTGATGATAAACAGATTTAAATGTTTTCATCAGGTATAAAACGGCGCCTCTGAGGAAAAATAGAAAAAACAATCCGAAAGGAATTTTTCTATGGCAAAGAAAATTTCACGAAACACTTTTATTATGGAAAATCCGCCAACGATACACAGCTTTGCTTCGACTGTCGGAAGGAAAGAGGGAGAAGGTCCTCTTGCGGAGTGCTTTGACGAGGTTTCAAAGGACGCATACTTCGGGCAAAAAACCTGGGAGCAGGGTGAAAGTGAGCTTTTAAGGCGCACTGTAACGCGTGCAATAAAAAAGGGAAACCTTACAAGCGATGAAATTGATTATATGTTTGCAGGCGACCTGCTCAATCAGTGCATAGGCTCAACCTACGGTCTGAGAGAGCTTGGAATACCGCTTTTCGGCATATACGGTGCCTGCTCAACTATGTCTGAGGGGCTCACCCTTGCCGCACTTCTTACCGATAGCGGCATAGGTGGAAATATCGTTGCAACCACATCATCTCACTTTTGCACGGCAGAAAGGCAGTTCCGATTTCCCCTTGCATACGGCTCAGTACGCACGCCAACTGCACAGTGGACCTGCACCGCTTCGGGAGCCGTTGTTGTTACCCCAAAGAGAATATCCCCCTTCATACGAGCTGTCTCAATAGGGAAAATCATCGATTTAGGTGTAACTGACGCCAACAATATGGGTGCGGCAATGGCACCTGCGGCGGCGTATGTGATAAAAACTTTTTTGCAGGACACAGCTATGGAGCCGTCCGATTTTGATGCAATTATCACGGGTGATTTGGGTACGGTAGGCAGCAAGCTTCTGATTGAGCTGCTAATGGCGGAGGGTATCGACATTTCCGCAAAACACCGAGACTGCGGAGTAATGATGTTCGATATTGACAAGCAGGACGTCCACGCAGGCGGCTCAGGCTGCGGCTGTTCAGCTTCGGTGCTCTGCGGATATTTTCTGCCTAAAATACGAACAGGGGAACTGAGAAATATTTTGTTCTGCGCAACGGGAGCGCTTATGTCAACAACTGCCTCTCAGCAGGGCGAAAGCATACCCTCAATTTCTCACGCTGTTTTTATTTCGGCAGAAAGCCGACTGAACGATGAATAATACCAATCACCAATAAAGCTGCAAACAAAAAATCATATGCGCAAATTTTAGCTTGATTTTTTGTATAGCTTTTAATTGCCGCTTGATATAAGGAGGTATATGAATGATTATAGATTATCTTAAAGCTTTTCTTGTGGGAGGCGCGTTCTGTGCAATCGGTCAGCTGTTAATCGACTATACAAAGCTGACTCCTGCAAGAATACTGGTTTCCTACGTTGTGGCAGGAGTAATTCTGGGTGCATTCAATTTGTACCAGCCCCTTATTGATTTCGCAGGTGCAGGAGCAACCGTACCGCTGACAGGCTTCGGCAATCTTCTTGCAGACGGCGTCCGTCAGGCTGTTGACGAAAAGGGAGCGCTTGGGATACTTACGGGCGGACTTACCAACACCGCAGGAGGAATAACTGCCGCCATACTTTTCGGACTGCTTGCTGCACTGATATTCAAACCAAAAGAAAAATAACCTGCAAACAGAAAGGGTACCGAAATCGGTACCCTTAATCATTATTTACTTATTTTCATTTCTCAGGTCAACAATTCTCTTTGCCTTGCCCTGGAAACGTTCGAGGGACTTGTACTCAACAAGTGAAACCTTGGTGTCGATACCGAGAACGGTCTTGAGGTTGTGGTGAATGTTGTTGCGGAGGTTTTCAAGGTCACCGAACTTTTCGAGCAGAGCGTTATTGGAAAGCTCAACCTTAACTTCAAGGCGGTCGGAGAAATTCTGTCTTGTGATAACAAGCTGATAGTGAGGAGCAACCTCCTCAAAGCCCATAAGTACGGACTCAATCTGTGACGGGAACACGTTTACGCCGCGGATTTTGAGCATATCGTCGCTTCTACCCTTGATTTTATCCATTCTTGCAAATGTTCTTCCACACTTACAAGTCTCATAGTTGATTTTAGTGATATCCTTTGTTCTGTAACGAAGCATAGGGATACCTTCCTTAGTGAGGGTTGTGATAACAAGCTCACCTGTTGAACCCTTAGGAAGCACCTCGCCTGTTTCGGAGTTGATAACCTCAGCGAGGAAGTGGTCCTCATTGATGTGCATACCGTCACGTTCTTCACATTCGCCCGATACACCCGGACCCATAAGCTCACTCATACCGTAGTTGTCTGTAGCGAAAAGGTTAAGTGTCTTTTCAATCTGAGTACGCATTTCCTCTGTACAGCCCTCAGAGCCAAACAGACCGAGTCTGAGATTAAGGTCGCCGAGAATACCCATTTCCTTTGCAAGCTCACCGATATACTGAGCATAGGAAGGAGTTGCAACAAGAGCTGTTGTCTGGAAATCCTTCATAAGCATAAGGTTCTTTTCGGTATTGCCGCTTGAAGTAGGAACAACGGTTGCGCCGATTTTTTCAAGTCCGTAGTGCAGACGGAGAGCGCGTGTGAACAGACCGTAGCCGAAAGCGATATGTACGATATCGTCGCTTATAGCACCTGCTGCTGTAACAAGACGAGCCATACAGTCAGACCAGTTTTCGATATCATTTTTTGTGTAACCAACAACAGTAGGCTTACCTGTTGTACCCGAAGAAGCGTGAATACGTACGATATCCTTCAGCGGTGTACCGAACAGACCAAACGGATATGTGTCACGGATATCTGCCTTTGTTGTGTAAGGGATATACTGAATATCCTCAAGGCACTTGATTTTATCAGCAGTAACGCCTGCTTCGGTAAGGCGCTTGTTGTAGAAAGGGATATTATCCATACAATATTTTACAAGCCACTTCAAGCGCTCCAGCTGAAGCTCCTCGATTTTCTGTCTTGGCATTGTTTCTATGTCCTTCTGAAAAAACATTTTTATTCCTCCAATTTTATTTTAAGGCTGACAAGCTTTAAATTGCTAAATTGACATATACATTTATATTATATACCTTTTTCTTCATAATTGCAAGAGATTTGACAAAAATAATTGCGTTCCACAGACTATACAGAACGCAAATTTTATCATATTTTATTCGTGCTTCGGAAGTCTTCTTCTTTCCACCGCCAGACTTACAAGCATCATCAAAACTTCCTTGCGGTTCTGACGCTTCATCTTGTCAGCACGCTTCAAATCTTCCTTGCCGTTGATTTTCACCTTCAGCGTAGGGACTCTGTCCCCAGCTTCAGCGACAGCATCCGCATAGCACAGCGGACAAGTGCAGCAGTTAAATCTTCTCAGCACCTGCGGCATAAGCTCAGTAACAAGCTCGCCTGTAATATCAATTTCCGCACCGTTTGCTCTTTGCGGAGCAGCATTTTTGCTTGTAATTTTATCTTCCTTGAAGCCGCTGTCAAGTATCGGGTTTGAAGCAACCTTTTTACCTGTCAGCAAGCGCATAACAGCGTCTGTCTTATTGGTTTTTGCCGTTTTCAGCGCCATATTTCAGGACCCTTTCTTATCTAAAAATCTTTCTTGTTTTTGCAACCGCAATTTCGGGATAAAGCGACTCTGCAAGCTTTACATAATCTCTTGCCGCGCGGCAGTTAGGCGAATACGCCGTGATAACCTCCTGATGAGCAGGAGCCTCGGCTACCGCTACCGAAACGGAAATTTTCACGTCCAGCACCTGTGTATGAAGCTGTTTTGCCACAATTTCAACCATTTCCTCAACCTCACGGGCAAGCGTCTGCTTCTGAACATATTTTGTCAGCAGAATACCTCTGATATTCAGCTTTTTATTGTAATATTTCTTTACCGCAAGAATTGTTTCCCTAAGCTGGGCAATACCCTGCAAGGAAAGGATTTCGGGAGTCATCGGGATAATCAAATCGTCCGCCGCAGTGTATGCGTTGATAGTAAGAATTGAAAGCGCAGGCGGCGTATCAATAATAATGTAATCGTAGCTGTATTTTACAATTTCAAGTATACCCTTCAGAATGAATTCTCTCTTTTCCGAAGTAAGCTCCAGCTCGCTTCCCGAAAGGAGAATATTCGACGTAATAACGTCACAGATATGAGTAGTTTTTATAGCTTCGCGTATGTCGCATCTGCCTGTCATAACATCATGTATTGTATAGCCCTCGTCCTCTGCGCCCAGAGAAAAGGAAAGGTTGCCCTGAGGGTCCATATCAATCGCAAGAACTCTCTTGCCCCTGCTTCTGAAAATACCTGTCAAAGCCGCGCAGGTAGTTGTTTTGCCAACGCCGCCCTTTTGGTTTGTAACAACAATTACAGTCGCCATATGCTTTATGTTTCCTCACTTAATCAAAAAATACTCTCTTTAGCTTTTCTGCGTTCTCTTTCAAGAAGCTGACATTCAAAAATAAATCTTGCCAGACGCTCTTCCTGCGCCTGATTTACGTCAAGAAATCTGCAGCCATATCCGTCAATGCCGCCCTCTTCATTTTTCTGCACTCTGAGGATTTCAGCCAGCAGCTGCATTTCCCCGTCAAGGAAATTCAGCATAACCTGGTCGCCATTTTCAAATTCAGCATCACTGTTAAAATAGACACCGCCAAGGTTGATGTTGACGAAATGAAGCATTATCGGGTCGTCAAAGGCATACATTTCCTCGCCTCTGATATAGAACGGAGAATGTCCGTTGAAATCAACTGAAACCTTGAAGCTTCTTCGGCGTTCAGCAAGAACCTCACCCTGTCCTGCATGAAAATTAACCTGATATTCGGTGCACAGGTCAATTGTTGTATCATATTTAACACGGTTACCGTTAATATATTCAAAAATAATTTCAACATTTTCGCCCTTGGAAATCAGCGGAAAATCGCTGCCCTTGAGCATAACCAAATCCTTGCCCTTTATTTTGAAGAAGTCCTTCGGAAAAAATACAGACTTTGTGGAAATCAAAAGCTTACCTTTAGAGTCATACACCAGCACTCTGCTGATTTTATCCTTATTTACCACGCACAGACCCCCTTATTTTAAATTATAAACCATTTTATATTATACTAAAAAAATCGGGATTTTGCAATAGTAATTTTTTATCTTATGAAATATATTAAAAGCCAAAGCGTTTTTTTGTATAAAATACAATAAAAACCCATCTGTACAAATACATAAAAAAATGATATAATTATTATAAATAAATTCAGACGGAGCTCCATTATGAAGAAACAATATATTTATCTCGTCATTACCCGTACAGGTACAATATTCTCAAAGGTTATCGGTATGGCTACAGGCAAGCGCTACACACACGCTTCCATTGCTTCAAATGAAATGCTTACTGATATGTACAGCTTCTGCCGTGACCACAAGGAAAGACCTCTCCCTGCAAATTTCAACCACGAGGATATCTTCACCGAGGTTTTCGGCGCCTGCAAAACAATTCCCAGCGAGGTGTACCGCATACCTGTTACCGATGAACAGATTGAACGTTACCATACTCTGATAAGGCATTTCGTCCTCAATCGTGAGAAATATTCCTACGACCTCGGTGCATTGCTGCCGATGGCACTTCATATTCCGTATAAAATGCGCAACAATAAATTTGTCTGCTCAGTATGGGTAGGGTTTATGCTTGGTAAGACAGGTATCGTCAACGATATGAAAAAGCACCCGTCACTTATTGAACCTGAAGATTTCAGAAGCGTAAAGGGAGCTGAACTCATCTACAAGGGTGACTTGAAAAAATATCGTGATTACATAAAACAAGTTCGTGAAGAGCGTGACGGAAAGGTACCCGCTATTCAAAGCGAAACTGCCTGATTACAGGAGGTGCGGCAATTGCATAAAATGATAAGGGTCAACGAAAAGCGTCTTGCCGCAAAGTATAACAGACGTATTTTTCTTGCTGCCCTGCCTGCTTTAAGCGTGCTTGTTTCACTGCTTATTATAGTTCTGATTTTTGTTGTAAAGCTCGACACCGACCTTCCGCAGCAGATGTACAGAACGATTATTTATCTTGCTTATGCTTCAATTGCATACGGCTTTGTTGTGTGCCTTATCGGGTCAATTCTCGAAGAAATTCTTATCCGTGCACACCGTGAGCATACCTACATTCATATTGCTGATTCAATTATGATTGTTTCTCAGCATTACCAGACCGTATTCCGTGACTGGAAATGGGTTCACTACAAAAAAATGTGGGTTGTGAAGCTTGCAGACGTTGAAAATGCAGAATGTATCCGAAATCATATTACTCTGAATACCCCTGCACGCTACTTCAATGAGGATGCAAACTGGCTCGGATATACACGAAATGATGAAGGAATTTCCTTTGAACGATGGTGGTATGACAAAAACGGCGGTAAAAATGTTTCCACAGTTGAAATTACTGACTTCTACACACACGGTGAGAGAATAGTTCGTCATATTCTTCATTGCGCAAATAAGATTCGTGAACGCGAACAGCGACGTGCACGCTTCCGAAAGGAAATGCTTGACATTGCCAAAAATGTCAACTACCCACACAAGCTGAAAGACAGATATCAGCCCCCTGACAAGCGTAAAAAAAGATAACCGTACCAATGACATTATCTTGGTACGGTTTGTTTTATTTATCTGTCTTTTTATTTGCAGCAATCTCTTCCTTAGTCGGAAGCGGAGTAAACTCAGGGTACCCCGGCTCCGAGGAAATTGCCCTGTGAATTGGAACAAGGGTCAGCAGCTTGAGGTTTACAATAACTCCGTATGCCGCAAAGGGAATAATCCATATGCATGGAAGCTTCGTTAACGAAACAGCTGCAAGCGCTGCGCAAAGCAGCATTTCGATTATTATAGCAGGCTTGTTCATCGTACCCGCTATAAAAGCAGTCAGCAAAATCGCTGTACCAAGAAACGGCATCGGCACAGGAAGCTGCGGAAGAAGCGTACCCATACGCATATAGAAGGTAAAGCTGAACAAGGAAAACACACCGAAAAAAGCCAGCGTTCCCAGTGCAAGAATAAGAGTATATTTGAAAGATGAATTTATAACTGAATTCAGCATATCGGCACAGTCACGCTTATGTGCATCATCAAGATTAGGGATATCCTGCGGTTCAACGTCAATTGTAAAGCGAAACTTTGCCATAATATACACCCTTCCTTATTTTCTGTAGCTTACTGCGTCGGGATTAATCATATTTCCGTTAATGTAGTTTGTCCAAAGGTCAATTGCGTTGGCAAAATTCTCCTCGATTCTGCCGCTGCCGCCAAGACCTGCCGCAAATGGGTAACGGAAGCTTACCCAAAGCTCATCTGACAAGCCTTCGTATCCTATATCCTGCTTGAAGCTTGTGCCATTCAGCATATAACCCATTTCCACAACATTTTCGTCATTCGGGAAATGCTCGCTCAAATCAGCAAATACACCGTCCCCGGGTGTAATCCCGATAACCTCGCAGGAAGCCTCATCACCGATAACAATAATCGTGTCGCTGCCCATAAACTCAGCAGACAGCTTAACCTGGTCACCGCCGTGATAATACATAGAGGACATCTGCTCCAAATCGGGTGCAGCAGGAGTATAGCTTACACGGATTTTGATTTTGCCGTCACCATTGTAGTCCTGCGAATACTTGGCAAAAAGGTCTTCCATATCCTCTACCAACAGCTGAACCTCAGGGTCGTCAGCAATAAACAATATTGCCACATCAGGCTTTACAGTTGTAACAAAGTCAAAAATCAGAAATCCCGCAATCAACACAATCGCAGAAACGGCGATTATGTAAACCTTGTTGTGATAGAAAAAGTTGCTGATTTTCTCCCATATGGAGTATTCCTTCTGCACAACTTCTTCCTTCGGAATGTCAGCCTCGGAGATGATGCCCTGCTTAAGCTTCATAAGCTCAAGACGTTCCTGACGAAGTTTCTCGTTGTAAGCCGCCCTCGCCTGACGTTCACGTTCAGCTCTTGCTGCCTCAGCCTCACTCTCACGCTTCAGCTCCTCGGCACGAGCCTTTTCGTTCACCTCACGGTAGGTCTGCAAAAAAGATTTTCCCTTTTTCTTCTCATTATTTTCAGCAGACTCAACCTGCTCATTTTTCTCGTTTTCAGCCATTGAAGTAAATTCCTTTCGATACAGTATACAACACGGACGGTTGCACCAAATCAGTGAACCGTCCCCGTTTATTTTACCCCAATATTTTTATACATCAAGACTCTTCATTGTAGGGAAGAGCAATACATCACGAATTGCAGGTGAATTTGTCAGCAGCATAACAAGTCTGTCGATGCCGTAGCCGATACCGCCCGTTGGAGGCATACCGATTTCAAGTGCACGGAGG
>JAZSHA010000068.1:0-22578 GCA_045533025.1 Oscillospiraceae bacterium | reverse complement strand
GCGTAGTAGAGCTGGAATGCAACGAATGTGGATTCGCCCTTCTTACCCATACGGAGGCAATCGTTCCAGTCAGCGTGGAGACCTGCAGGCATAGCGTGGTCGCCGAGGTGGTTCATGGAGAAGTCGATAGCCTTCTTGAGGTGTTCGTAAACTGTATCTTCGCCGCCGTTAGCGTAAACAATAACTTCGTCGAGGAATGCCTTGTTACCGCTTTCGCCGATGTACTTAGCGATTGTTGGGAACAGCCAGAGAGCATCGTCTGCACGGTAGGATGGGTGACCTGTTTCCTTAGCGTAAACGGAGTTCTCGTCGTTTTCATCAGGGAATGTTTCGTGACCTGCGTTGTGGTTGAACTTAACGAGTGGGAGACCTGCGCCGTTGTCAACCTGAGCAGAAATCATGAAACGGATCTTTTCAGCAGCCATTTCAGGGTCAAGGTGGATAATACCCTGGATATCCTGAACTGTATCACGGTAGCCGTAACCGTTACGGAGACCACAGTAGATGAAGGAAGCAGCTCTGGACCAGATGAATGTGATGAAGCACTGGTAAGCGTTCCATACGTTGATCATATTGTTGAACTCGTTGCTTGGAGTCTTAATCTGGAAATTGTTGAGCTTTCCGTGCCAGTAGTTCTTGAGAGCCTTGATTTCAGCGTCAACCTTACCTGGTTCCTTATATTCGTTGAGGATAACAGTAGCCTGAGCGTTGTCACGCTGACCAACGATGTAGATAAGCTCGATTGTTCCGCCTGCACCGAGAGTAATTGCACTCTGGAGTGCGCCACAAGCGTTAGCGTTGTAGTTGAGAACATTGTCACATCTGCCGCTTTCAACAGCGATAGGGTTAGCAAGTGTTCTGTAAGCGCCGATAAAGTGGTTCAGGTCACCGTTATAGCCGCAAACATCAGCACCAACCATACCGAAGAAACGCTCTCTGTGGTTGGAGCCTGTTTCGTCCTTGCCGCTGTTTTCGTTGATGTGCTGAAGAATCTTGTTTTCTTCGAAAGTAGTTCTTGTGATGAACTGTGTGTACTGGAGGTTAACCTGATCCTGTTCGTAGTTATTTTCGTTTGTGAATTCACAGAAGCCGTAAACGGAAAGCTTTCTTTCCTTGTTGGAAAGGTTAGTGATAACAGCTCTCCAAACTTCGTAAGTCTTGCCCTGTGGGACATAGTATGTAACTTCGGACTTAACGTCAGCGTACTCAGCGGAAATTACTGTGTAAGCTGTACCGTGACGGCATTCGCTCTTGTACTGGTCAAGAGGCTTGCCAACAGGCTGCCAGGAAGCAGACCAGTAGTCAGCTGTATCGTTGTCACGGATATAGATAAATCTGCCGGGGAGAGCAACATTGGTGTTGAAACGGTAACGGAGAAGACGTCCGTTTGCACCTGACTTAACAAAGCTGTATCCTTCAGCATTGTTGGAAATCATTGCGCCGTATTCAGGGTCACCGAGGTAGTTCGCCCAAGGTGCAGGTGTATTAGGCTTGGTAATAACGTATTCTTTCTTTTCAAGATCAAAATGTCCGTAATTCATTATGAACACACTCCTTCTCAATTAAAGCCGACTCAGACCGACTTCTCAGACTGTCACTTACGGCTAAACATTCATACAATCATTCTAACATCAATATGCAATTATTGCAAGGGGGTAATAAAAAAATTCACAATTTCAAACGTTTTCGGGAGATTTTTTTATTTATTTTAGCTAAACAGCGAGATAAACTGCAGCTTATCCAAGAATTCCGTATCTTATTTTTGCGCTGAGTATTCTCAGTACGCTTTCATCAAGCCGTTCCTCTGTAATCCGTCCGTCAAGTACAGCTTTGTATAATGCCTTATAAGTTTCTGCACCGTCGCTTGTGCAGAGCATATCATTTCCTGCAAGAAAAGCTGTAACATAAGGTTCGTCAGTGTAGAGCTTGATTGCGTCCATACCTAAATCATCAGTAATGATAATTCCGTCAAATCCCATTTCACGGAGCACCTCGTGCACCTCGGGAGCAAGGCTCGCAGGCACATCGCTGTTAAACGCTTCAACAATATTATGGCTCACCATAACCATAGGCGCTCCTGCTTCAATTCCCTTTTCAAACGGGATAAAATCCTTGTCTTCAAAGTCCTCACGGAAGCGTGTATCAACAGCAACTCCAGTATGGGTATCAACATTAGCGCCGTACCCCGGGAAATGTTTCAGACAGCCCATAAGCCCTTGCTTGTTCATTCCAGTGACAATTTCAGCGATAACCTTTCCCGTTTCGTCAGCGTCAAGGCTGACAGTGCGGTTATAGATGTAATCGGACGTGGTTTCAGCTACGTCTGCAACAGGTGCAAAATTCAGATTAATCCCTGCGCTTTTCAGCACATCAGCCATCTGCTCCGTCCACTCGTCAACGGTCATACCGTTTTTCAGCGCACCCTGCACCGTGGGCAGGCGTATTTCGGAAAAAGCGGTGTACCTGCTGACACGGGTTATATTTCCGCCCTCCTCGTCAACCGCAAAGAACGGCATTATCTCATTTTCCAATGATACCTCGAACAGCTCGGCGGTAATTGTTGTGGGCGTTTCACCGTTGAAATCCTGAGCGTAAAGGGTGTAGCCGCCGAATTTGTACTGCGCCATCTGCTCCGCTGCACCCGATGGGTAGCGTGCTAAAATAACCTGCCCCACCTTTTCGGAGAGACTCATTTCTTCGAGAATGTCCTCAGCGGTTTTTCTGCTCGCAGTTATTTTTCTCTCAGTTGTTGTCACAGCCTCCGTAGTTGTTACAGTAGTCGCCTCGGTTGTAGTAACCGTTGTTTCCGACGGAATTTCGATTACAATCACTTCAGGCTCCTCAGGTACAGCAGGGAGCAGCTCACTTTGTGCATTTTCCCAAGCGGATTGAAGTTCGGAAATCTCAGTTTCGTCAGGCTCTATATGGTCAAGGCTTGCTCTTGGCGGAATAACAACAATTTCTCCCATTGTTGTTTCCTCGGCAGACTCGGCTGAAAATGTACAGCCTGTTAAAGTGATTGCAAATAACAATAATATTGATAGTATGAGTTTTTTCATTCCACTCTCCTGACTTAAAAGCTTGAATTCTGTGTGCAGGCTACAGCGTAAATTTCAATTGTTTTTCCTGCACTGTCAGCGGTTGGAACAATTTCAACCTCCATATCCTTTACGCTCTGCCACTTGATAACCTGAAATGCCCAAGGGTCGCCCCAGCCGTCTTTTTGGTTGGTGTCGATAGTAGTTGCCTTTGTACCGTTGATGTAAACCTCAAACTTTCCCATTGAGGCGTTGTTCTGACGTCTGCATACGAAGAAAAAGCTGTTGCCCTTGATATTCATTTTCAGTGGTTCAGCGCCTTCGCCCGAGTAAACCCAAGCACCATTCGGAAACCCTGCAATGCTCTTGCTTTCGAGATTAAAGCTTCCCGTCTCACCGACAGTAAGATTTTCATTTGAGTTATCGTAATCAGCCTCAGCCATAAACGCATTATCGTATGCGTTGCCGAACTTGCCGATTGGTTTCATTTTATATTCGGCTTCAACAGCGTCACGGGCTTTGAGCTGTTCAAACCAGTTGGAAATAAACTCAGCAACAAGAGCGTGTCCGCTTTCGTTGGGGTGGGAGCTGTCATCGGAATAGTCGTCCCAGACCATTCTTCCAGTTTCAAATTCAGGCTGTATTGCGTCGGGCACGCTTATCATCGGCAGTTCGTAATATTCACCAATCTGCTTCATATGCTCCTGACAGGTGTGACCGTCCTCGGTAACCGTGAACAGAAGAATTACCGCAGGCTCATTTTCGCTGCTGAGAACTGTTCTTACAAGGGACTCAAAAGACTCCTTGTAAAGCTGGTCGCCGCCGTCATTTACCGCAAATTCAATAAACACGATATCCGCATTTTTGTCAAGCACGTCCCTTTCGGCACGGAGATTACCAAGAATTGAGGGCGTGCCGCTTATGCCTGCGTTGACATATTTTACATTGTCACCAGTGCCGAAATTTTCAGCAATGTAGTTATAGGAAAGCTTTGCGTAGCAGGTTTCGGGTGTTCCGCCTATGCCCTCGGTAATTGAGCCGCCTATGTACGCAACAGTGGTTTCCTCTCCGCTTGCCGCCTTCGCAAGCTTTGCTTCAATGCGGTGAGTGTTGCCGAACTGAACGAATGAACGCTGTACCATATCGTAATGAATTTTTTCCTCAGGGGAAAGCTGTATTGCCATTGCTGTTTCGGAAACTGTTACTGTATCGTCGCTTTTATCACAGGCGGACATTGTTGCCACCATAGCAATTGCACAGGCAACTGCTGTTATCTTTTTTATATTCATAGTAAACTCCTCTTTTCGTATCATCAATATCCCACATCAATAATGTTCAGAAAAATCCCATTTTCCAGCACATCTACAAAAGCATAGGAAGGTTTGTTGCCATCCCTCGGGCTTGAGCAGCTTCCCGGGTTGAGAATTTCTATGCCGTCCTCACGGGCAATATAGCGCTCGTGGGTGTGACCGAAAAATGCCGCTGCACAGCCGTTGTCCCTTGCAATTGAGCGAAGAAGCTCCGTGCCCGATTTTACGCCGTAGCGGTGACCGTGACAGCAGAAGATTTTCGCCGTGCCGCAGTCCACAATTAAGAAATCGGGGGAGTCCTTGCTCCAGTCGCAGTTTCCCCGTACACTTCGCAAATCTATATCGGGATACTTTATTTTCATCTGTGCAATTTCAGCTTCTCCGTCGCCAAGATGGATAAACATATCTGCTTCGGGATTTGCACGGATAATCCGTTCAACCTGTGAGCTCTGACCGTGTGAGTCGGACATAACAATTATTCTCACCAAAACCGCCTCGTTTCATATACTGATAATAGTTCTTTTTACAGCTATTATAACATATACTTGAAAAGAATAAAAGTATTATTTTTAAAAAGGAGATTTTATGGCAGACCTTAATCTTAATCCAAAACAGATGGAACAGCTTCTTGGTGTTGTCAGCGCAAAGCTGGGTGTTGCTCCCGAAAGTCTGAAAAAAGACCTTGAACAGGGTAAATTTGACTCTGCGCTGAAAAATATGAAGCCTGCTGAGGCGGCAACCTTCAACAAGATGGTGAGTAATCCAAAAATGCTGGAGCAGTTTATGTCCACCCCTCAGGCGCAGGCTCTGTACCAGAAATTAACGGGCGGAAAATAAAATTTCTATGAAACGGCGGTGAGCTCCTTGGATGATATTACTCAGAAAATTCAATCCCTCCTTAATGATGAGGAAAGTATGCGTCAAATTCAGGAGCTTGCCGCTATGTTTTCGTCGGGGGATACTTCTGCACAGTCTGAGCAGGAACAATCGTCAAACGGTATTGGAATTAATCCTGCGGCGATAATGCAGTTAATCGGTGCAATGTCCGTGCAGGACAAGAACTGTGATTTGCTGCTGGCTCTGCGTGAACACCTTTCAATTGAAAAACAGCAGAAAATCGACAGGGCGGTAAAGCTGATGAAGCTGTACAATATTTTCATTGCGATGCGTGAAAACGGAATGCTTGACGATATGGAGAAGCTGTTATGAATGACAACGGAATTTTCCGCGCGGAACAGCGTGTTAAGGAGATGAACAGAATGGCTCAGCAGTATGTGCGGCAGGGCAACAGCTATATGAACAGCAATAATCGTCAGCAGGTTCAGCCTCGTTTTGAACCTGTTCCGCAAGCTCCGCCTCCTTCCGAAAGCAAATCTGTTCAACAGCCTGCTCCGACGCCTAAGCAGGAAATCTCACGTCCGCAGTTTATGCTTGACAATGAAAAGCTGCTGATAATTCTGATTATGTACCTGCTGATAAAGGAGAATGCCGATATAAAACTGATTGCGGCACTTGCGTATCTGCTGCTGTAAAAGGAGGAGCAATGAAGTTTTTACATAATAATGAAGTTCCCGAAAATAATTTCCGCAGACAGCTTTTTGATGATATCGAATATGTTGAACAACGGCTTGAACGTGTCCGTGAAAGCTTTGATATGACAGCTGAGCCTGAGCTTGTGGACGCTCTTATTTACGAGGAGCTTGCTCTAAAAGCGAGATACGCTTACCTGCTGAGAATTGCAAAGGAAAACAATATAAGCTGTAAAATTTCCATAGGTGAATAAGCTGTACTATTGCACAAAAAAATATGCGCTGAGGGATAATTGTGCACAATTTATTTTCGGCACGCCGAAAAAATGTTGATATATCGTGCCGAATGTTATATAATGAATGCAACATATTCAATGGAGGAATTTGAAATGGTTGAATTCAGATATGATACACAGCTTCTTATTGAGGGCGAAAATCTTGATGAGGACGCTATCAACGATTATTTTGTTGCAAACTTCAAGGGTGACAGCCTGCTTGCGGTAGGCGACGAGGAGCTTATCAAAATCCATTATCACACCAACGAGCCTTGGAAGGTGCTTGAATACTGCGCATCTCTCGGCGAAATCTTCGATATCGTTGTTGAGGATATGGACAGACAGTCAAGAGGCTTAAAGGGTTGATTTCAGCGAACATATACGGGTATCAGGCTTTTACCTGATACCCGTATTTTTTATTGTATAAATGGTGTAAACTCAACATCAACCGTATCGTAACCTTCGATAATCTCCAGCGCCTGTTCCTCACTTATTGGAACAGCTTCTTCCTCGGTCTGTCCGCCTGTCATATAGAAAAATGGCTCGTCGAATGACCTTTCTCCGTCATATATAACTGCTTCAATAAGCTCAAACTCGCCGTCTGAATAGTTATAGAACTTGTGATAGGAATACCATGCCGCAGCTGACCCCTGGTTTTCTATAACGCCATTTCCGCAGTAGTAGAACCTATGCCTTTCACCGCCGTATTCAATGCAGTGCACCTTTACGTCACGGATGGTATAAATCCCGTAAATAACACCGTTCCACTCACCTTCACCGTCTTCACCGAAAAGCAGTTCATCCATGCCGTCACCGTTCATATCAAGATAGCAGTAGCCCAGTATGTCGCTGTTTGCCTTGCCGTAGTAAAAGACAGGAGAAAGTTCCTCTATTTCGTCAAGCTTGTCATAGGACTCGTTTTCCACGCAATCCTTGTAAGCTACCCTTACCGTTTCAACAAACTCGTCAAGGATTGCTTTTTCGTCAATTGACTCAGAAACGGTCTCTGTTGCAGCTCCTTCTGACACACTGTTTTCAGCTCTGCACCCCGTCAGCATAACTGCACATAATGCAAGCACAGCAATAATTTTTCTCATTGTAATGTCCCCTTTTTACTTGATAATTCAATTATAAACAGGCAGAATTTCAAAGTCAACAGGGTTACAAAAATTGAAATCGGATTGTAATTATGCTGTAATAAATTTACAAAGAATAAATCTGCCTTTGACTGCATAGCCTATACTAATAAAATATGGGGGTGCACTATGAAAAAACACAATATTTCCGATATGCTGATTTTTATTATTTCAGCAGAAATTGTCGGTGCGGTTTCAGCCCTGCTGGCGGGAAGCTTTTCCGACTTTTTTGAGAAGTATAAAGAGCCGCCGCTTCTTCCGCCCGGGTGGCTTTTTCCTGTGGTATGGACGATTTTATACGCTGTTATGGGATATTCCGCATACATGATTTACCATTCGGACGCTGACCCTGCACAGAAGAAAACCTCGCTTACGATTTATTGGGTACAGCTTGCGCTGAACTTTATGTGGAGCATTATTTTCTTCCGCTTTGAAGCGCTGTGGCTTGCTTTTGCGGAAATTATGGCGCTGTGGGTGATGATAATTGCAATGATTGTGTCATTCAGAAAAATCAATCCCCGTGCTGCCTATATCAACATTCCGTATCTGCTGTGGGTAACATTTGCGGCGTATTTAAATCTTGCTACGGCTGTTATAAACTGAAACAACCGCACTTTCTTTTTGGAGAGTGCGGTTTTGCTTGTTATTGATTTTTGGTATAGGATGTGATATACTTTAATAATATGGAATAATACGGACAAGCAGGGGGTATAAGAATGAAGGCAGACATAGTTGTAAAAAGTATTATCTACAATAGAAAGCTTGGCAGAATTCTTCTCGTTCAGAGGTGCAATGCCGACGATATCGGTGCAGGAACGTGGGAGAATGCAGGCGGAAACGTTGAACAGAGTGAAACTCCTGAGCTTGCTATGGCAAGAGAGATATATGAGGAAACAGGCTTGACGGAGGTTCGCATTGAGCGCGTTGCATATGTGACGCTTGTCAACGCAGAGGTACCGTATCTGATTATTGCGTATTTGTGTGAAGCGCTGACGGAGAATGTGACATTGAGTGAAGAACATCAGGATTTTTTATGGGCTGATGAAGCTGAGTGCAGACGGTTGCTGCCGAAAGCTATTATTGACGATTTTGATAATAACGGAATTTTTGAGCATCTGAGATAACTTACATAAATTTTCAAAGTTGAAAATGGGGTGCAGAAAATGCGTTTTTCTGAAAAAATTATAAGCGAATACAGCAAGGATGCTGACAAACGTCTCGCATTCATATGCAGGCTGATGATTGTGTTTATGCTGTTTGTGGCACTGCTGAATTTTATTGGTGTTTTTATTATTGATGCAGTTCCGCTTTACTTAACTGTGGGAGTGTCAATACTTATATTTTTCCTTCCGACTTTGTTAGGCGACATTCTTAAAATGCGTTCGGTAGGGTTGCGATACTTTTTTCTTGCACTTATGGTGTTTCAGTCGGGATTGCAGTATGCGACACTTTCCTACCACACGATAATAATGCTTGTGTTCCCGATGGTAATGTCCTGCTTGTACAACGAAAAGAAATATGTAAAATTTACGGCAATAGCCAGCGTGCCGATGATTATTCTTTCACATCTGCTGGCAACCGTTCTCAGGGTTGTTCCTGATGAACCGCTTATTACTCTCCGTGATACAATTGTGTACGGCATACTTCCGAGAGGTATAGAGTTTGGTGGAGTGGCAGTGCTTTGCTACTTCATTTCGGACAGAATGGAGCGTCTCGTTGATACACTTGCGAAGAAAAATGCCGAACTTTATGACGATCAGGAAAACCTTATCCTTGCGCTGTCGCAGATTATAGAGAACAAGTCCGAACACACAGGTCAGCACGTCCGCCGTGTTGCTGAATATACGGAAGTGCTTTGCAGAAGCCTTGGCTATGACGAGGAGGAAAGCTGGAAAATCAGTCTTGCAGCAATGATGCACGACGTTGGCAAGCTTATGGTGCCCGAAACAATTCTCGAAAAGCCTGGAAAGCTTACTGCGGAAGAATATGAGGTTGTGAAGAAGCATATTGAGTACGGCAAGCAGATGCTTGAAACATCACCGGGTGAATTGTTTAAGATATCCACGGATATCGCCTACCAGCACCACGAAAGATGGGACGGCAATGGCTACAAGGGCGTAAAGGGAGAGGATATCACGCCGTATGCAAGATGTGCGGCGCTTGCTGACGTATTTGACGCACTTGTCAGCAGAAGGCCCTACAAGCCAGCGTGGACTCCCGAAAAGGCTTATGAGGAAATCGTATCACAAAGCGGCAAGCAGTTTGACCCGAAGGTTGTTGACGCATTCAAGGAAAACTTTGATGCATTTCTGGAGATAATGAAGAATTATCCTGATGAATGAGGTGCCTTATGAGCATAACAGTAAACATCTACTACAAAGGTGAAAACGGCAATGCAAGAAAATTTGCCGAGGAAATGGAAAGCAGCGGTACGGCGGATTTAATCCGTGCCGAGGATGGGAACGAAAAGTACGAATATTTCTTCCCGATGAATGACAGCGAAACCGTGCTGCTTATCGACAGCTGGAAAGACCAGTCAGCAATTGACAAGCACCACGCTACTCCGATGATGGACACCATTATCGGACTCCGTGAAAAGTATAATCTGACAATGCGTGTGGAACGTTATGTTTCTGATGAGAACGGCGTTCCAGAAAGTGACAGGAAATTCATAAGAGAACAGGAAGATTGAAATGCCCGAAAACAAGCAGAACAAACCTAAAATTGACTACTCTCGCAAGACGTTGAATGCAGGCACGCTTCTTGCACCGTTGCCTGCGGTGATGGTTTCTTGCGGCACGATGCAGAAGGCAAACGTGCTGACGGTTGCGTGGACGGGAATTGTCTGCACGCACCCTGCAATGACCTATATTTCCGTGCGTCCGTCACGTCATTCCTACAACATCATCAAGGAAAGCGGCGAGTTTGTAATTAACCTTACCACGTCGAAAATGATTCGTGAAACCGACTTCTGCGGTGTGCGAAGCGGCAAGGATATGGACAAGATTAAGAAATGCAATCTTCACCTTGAGCCTGCATCAAAGGTCAGCGCACCTATAATTTCCGAAAGTCCGCTGTCGCTGGAGTGCAGGGTTGTTGAGGTGAAGCAGCTGGGTACACACGATATGTTCCTTGCGGAAATTGTTGCGGTAAGCGTTGACGGTCACTACCTCGACAGCAAGGGAAAAATCAACCTTCAGCAGTCGGGGCTTATGGCTTACTCACACGGCGAATATTTTGCGCTGGGAAGAAAGCTTGGGTCGTTTGGTTACTCCGTGGCTAAAAAGAAGAAAAAATAGTTGTAGTGAAATACCTTCGTGCAGCGTTTTATTATATAGGGTGGATTTATATGATAAAATTCAAGCGGATAACAGCAATTGTTTTTTCAGCAATCATTATGCTTACAGGGTGCAGTACGGCAGGTGATGAACAGCCTGCAAAGGAAGAAATTACGGTGGCGCTCCCTACAGATTTAACCGAGGAAGAAATGGCAATCTGGGAAACTATGCCGCAGGTTGTTACTATGAGATTTGACAACACTTATAAAAAACGTGAATACACATCAACATCGGTTGTTTTTATCGAAAAAAATGGGGCAATCCGTGAGTTTGAAATTTCTGATAAAAACGATAAATATTGGGAGGGCAACTCTGCCGAAACCAAATTAGAGTGGGCGGCACAGAAATTTACAGAAGCCGAGAATTACGAAATAACTGGAACTATTGATGTGCATAAGCTTATTGAATTTTACAGCGTGATGTCAAAGATTAATACAAGTAATAAAATAACAGACCACTATTGGTCATTGATTAGTCCGCAAATATATCATGAATACACAGGCTACTGGGAAATATATGGAGCAAGAAATGACAAAAATGAAATAATTGAGGTTGCACACGGTCAATATAATATTGATGGCTATTATGATGATTTATATGGATATGATGCGCTTAAGTTGTATGTAGGAATTGATAGATTTACGCTCATTGGCGATGATATTAATTGGCAGAGTAACGAAACTGAATGTAATAAATAAATTTTCATTATCAAAATTTCAAAAAACCCTTGCAAAATAAAAAGATATGTGTTATAATTCAAAAGATAACGTATATTATTATGGAGGTAAAGATCAATGGAATTCGGCGCAATTCAGATTATCGGTGGTATTTTAATGCTCGTTTGCAGCGTTTTGATTATTGCAGTTACTATGATGCAGGAGCATAAGCAGCAGGATATGGGCTCGGCTCTTTCGGGTCAGAGCGACAACTTCTTCGGCAAGGGCGACGTTACAAGCTCCAGAGAGCAGGCTCTTGCAAGACTTACAAAGCTTCTTGCTATTGTATTCTTTATCGTAACACTTGCTGTAAATATTATTCCTGTAATTGTCAATAAGACTCAGGGTTAAGATATGACCGATAAGTCCTGTGCACATTCCGCACGGGACTTTTTTCATACCGAAAAGGAGGGTGACTATGGCTGAAATTAAGGAAATCTACAAAAAAAGAATAAAGGAACAGCTTTCCCACGCAGGTAAAAAGGGTACAACTTACAAGCAGCTTTTTAACAAGTGCAAGGGAAGAAAGCCCGACAATGCGGCGTTTGCAAGAGCTGTTGCGGAGATGAAAAGGGACGGTATTATTTTTGAGGATAAGCACGGCATCAAGCTTGCGACAGCGACAGGACTGTTCCGTGCAAAGGTTGCAAGAATAAACAAAACCTTCGGCTTTCTTGAATGTGAGGACGGCTCAGAGATTTTCGTGCCCGGCAAATTCCTTATGGGCGGTATGCCTGGGGATATCGTTATGGCAAGGCTTCTTCCTCAGCGTGGGGAGAGTCCCGAGGGCGAGGTTGTTTCAATTGTTGAGGAGGGCTTCTCCGAGTTTACGGGTGTAATTGAAAAGGAAGGAAAAACAATTCTTATCCGTCCCGACAGCCTTGCTAAGGAGCCAATGATTGTTTCGGTGCTTGATGTTCCCGTAAGAGTGGGTGACAAGGTGCTGGCTGAAATCGACCGCAGGGGTACACGCCACGCTGACCATCGTGCACGTGTTACAGCAATTTTCGGTGACAGCAAAAAGGCGACAACAAGTGCTGATGCAATTCTTTACAGCAACGGCATTGAAGTTGAGTTTCCTGCCTGCGTAATTGACGAGGCAAAAACTGCTGAGCATAAGGGTATTCCGAGCGTTGAGTTTGAACGCAGGCTTGACCTGCGTGATGAAATTATTTTCACGATTGATGGTGCTGATACAAAGGATATTGACGACGCAATTTCTGTTGCAAAGACAGAAACAGGCTGGGATTTGGGTGTGCACATTGCAGACGTTTCGTTCTATGTAAAGTCGGGTTCTGAGCTTGACAAGAACGCTATGCAGAGAGGAACTTCGGTTTACTTTGCAAACAGAGTTGTACCGATGCTTCCCAAGGAGCTTTCAAACGGTATCTGCTCCCTTAATCCGAATGAGGACAGACTTGCGTTTTCCTGCCTTATGAAGCTTGACAGCGACGGTAAGCTTGTTTCCTACAAGTTCAGCAAGTCGGTAATCTGCTCACGTGTAAAAGGTGTTTACAGCGAGGTAAATACAATTCTTGACTGCTTCAAAAACAGCACGGAAATTTCTGCTGAGCTGGCTGAAAAATATAATGGTTTGACCGATACAATTCGTCTTATGGACGAGCTTGCGGCAATTCTTACAGCAAACAAGCTGAATCGTGGCGCACCGCAGATTGAAACGTCGGAGTGCAAGATTATCGTAGACGAAAATGACGTGTGTATCGACGTAAAGAAGCGTGAGCGCGGTAGAAGCGAAATGATTATCGAGGAGTTTATGCTTATGGCAAACACCTCGGCGGCAAGACTTGCAAAGGAAAGCGGAGTGCCGTTTGTCTATCGTGTGCATGAAGACCCTGCTCCCGAAAAGGTAAGCGAGCTTGTGGACGTGCTTTCAAGATTTGGAGTAGCTGTACCAAAATTCACAAGTGCAAAGCCTAAGCATCTTGCTGAAATTCTTGTCAAGACAAAGGATATGCCTATTGCGGCGGCAATCAACAATATGGTGCTGCGCTCAATGGCAAAGGCTAAATACGCTGACGAGCCTTTGGGACATTTTGGTCTTGTGCTGGACGATTACGCTCATTTTACATCGCCTATCAGACGTTACCCCGACCTTGCAATACATCGTATCCTTACCGACCTCTGCTATAACAAGCAGAATATCAAGTATATGCAGAAGCGATATGCAGGCTTTGCAAAGGAAGCGGCACAGCAGTCCTCGGAGGCTGAGATTACGGCAATGCGTGTTGAGCGTGAGTGTGATGACTGCTACCTTGCGGAGTATATGACAAAGCATATCGGCGAGACTTTCGAGGGCACGGTTTCCTCAGTGCAGGAATTCGGCTTCTTTGTTGAGTTGGACAACACTATCGAGGGACTTGTCCGTGTGGACAGCCTTGCTAACGGTCCGTATGATTATGACGGACATTTCACTCTCACAAAGGAAGGCAAACCCGTGTATCGTGTGGGCGAAAGGGTAAAGGTAATCTGTGTTTCGGCAAATGTTGCGGCAGGTCAGGTTGATTTTGTTGTTGATGGAGATAACAAGGACGACCTTATTTAATAATTCAGGCACCCTTCGGGGTGCCTTTTCTTTTGGGTATATTTTTCCACTTGTCCGAATATGATGGTAACAAAAGGCTTGGGAAAAGCTGATTAAAGAGCAGCGTTCGTTTCATAATTTTGAAAAACGGTAGAAACGTATTAATCAGCATTTCCCTTGGACAAGGAGGAAAAATTATGCTTGAAATTCTCGACAGACCATATATATCACCCGAAAAGGGGCTGTCCTCGGCAGAGGCTCAGGAGCGTCTGGGCAGGGACGGTGCAAACGTGCTGGCTGATGAAAAAAAGGCAAAGCCGCTGAAAATTTTTCTTGGGCAGTTCCGTGACGTAATGATTATGATTCTGCTTGTTGCAACGGTCATTTCATTTTTCCTTGGAGAGATTTATGACGCTGTAACAATTGTAATAATCGTTCTGCTAAATGCAATTCTTGGCTTTGTACAGGAGTATCGTACTGAAAGAACGCTTATTGCGCTGAAAAATATGACCGCACCGTCGGCAAAATGTTACCGTGATGATACTCTTGTGACGATACCTGCGGCGGAGCTTGTAAAGGGAGATGTGATAAGGGTTGAAAGCGGTGACAGAGTTCCTGCGGATTGCGTAATTCTTGAAGCAAAGGGCGTGCTGGCTGAGGAAAGTATTCTCACTGGTGAGTCTGCGGCAGTTGCAAAAGAGGTGCAGAACATCGCTGATGAGGACAATTCCCTTGGTAAAAAGGGCATTCTGTACAGTGGCACGGTTATAACAAAGGGTGCCGCTGAAGCTCGTGTTATTGCAACGGGAAAAGAAGCACAGGTGGGTAAAATTTCGGGAATGCTTACCGAAATTGATGATGAGCTGACCCCTTTGCAGAAGCGTCTTGCTGAGCTGGGTAAAATCATTGCGGTGATTTGCCTTGCAGTATGTGTGATTGTTGCGGCGGCAGGAATTCTTAGGGGTGAGCCTGTTTTCGATATGCTTATGACAGGAATAACAATTGCCATTGCGGCAATTCCCGAGGGACTTCCTGCCACGGTAACGATTGCCCTTGCGCTTGCGGTTGGACGAATGCTGAAAAAGAATGCGCTGGTGCACAAGCTTCATTCGGTAGAGACTCTCGGGTGTACATCTGTAATCTGTACCGACAAGACGGGCACGGTTACAGAAAACAAAATGACAGTGACAAATGCATACTGCGGAAGAAAGGAATACGATTTTTCAGGCAGCGGTTACAGAATTGCCGGAGAAGTAACAAGTGACGGAAAGAGAATTAATCCTGCGACGGAAAGTGCATTGCGTGAAACGCTTATCTGCGGAACGCTATGCACAAGTGCGGCGATTTCTGCAAAGGAGGGTATTGCTACCCGTGAGCGAGGAAAAATTTCTTCGGCAGGTGAATGGAATGTTACGGGTGACCCTACAGAAGCGGCTTTGCTTGTGGCGGCGGCTAAATGCGGAATTACAGCTGAAAAGCTTTGGACGGGGAGAGAAAAGCTTGATGAAATTCCATTCGACAGCGATACACGCTGTATGACGGTTGTAGTCCGCGAAAACAGCGGCAGGACAGCTTACACGAAAGGCTCTGTTGATGTAATTCTGAAAAAGTGTGCGTTTATGCTTTGCGATGGGGACACCGTTCCTCTTACTGCGGCAAAGAAGCGGGAAATTCTTGCGGCAAATGATAGAATGACCTCACGTGCGCTTCGTGTGCTTGCCTTTTGCAGCAAAAATCTCTCTGACGGTTCAGACCTTGAAACGGGAATGATTTTTCTCGGACTTCAGGGTATGCTTGACCCTCCACGTGCAGAGGCGAAGCAGGCTGTCAGACTTTGTCGAAGCGCTCACATACGCACTGTTATGATTACGGGCGACCATAAAAACACTGCGGCGGCTGTTGCAAAGCAGGCAGGGATAATGCGTGAAGGCGACCTTGTTTTCACAGGGGAGGAGCTTGGGGCAATGTCTGACGCTGAGCTTGATGAAGTTATCGGAAAAACAGCTGTATTTGCAAGAGTCAGCCCTGCTGATAAGCTGAGGATTGTCCGTGCTTTCAAGAGAAAGGGCGAAATCGTAACTATGACAGGTGACGGAGTAAATGACGCACCTGCCGTAAAGGAAGCAAGCATAGGAGTGGCAATGGGAATAACAGGTACAGACGTTACAAAGCAGGCAGCTGATGTTGTTCTGCTGGACGATAACTTTGCAACCCTTGTAAGTGCGGTTGAGCAGGGCAGGGGGATTTACGCAAACATTCGTAAATTCGTGCGGTATCTTCTCAGCTGTAACATTGGTGAGGTGCTGACGATGTTTCTGGGAATAGTTTTCGGAATGCCTATGGTGCTTCTTCCCACGCAGATTTTGCTTGTAAACCTTGTAACGGACGGACTTCCTGCAATTGCGCTGGGGGTTGAGCCAACGGAGCGTGAAAGTATGAAAAGTCCGCCCCGCAAGAGCAACGAAAGCTTCTTTTCGGGCGGACTTATGCAGAAAATTGTTTTCAGAGGAATTCTTATCGGCTTGTGCACGCTTGGAAGCTTTGCGGCTGTGAATTACATATTTGCAAGCGTTGCAGCCGCAAGGACAGCTGCCTTGCTTACCCTTGTAATGTCTCAGCTTTTCCACGTTTTCGAGTGCAAGAGTGAGAAGAAAAATATTTTCACCGTGCCATATCTGAATAACAAAAAGCTGATTATGGCGGTGCTGTTTTCGGCGGCGGTTATCTTTGCGGCAATCTATATTCCGTATCTGCAGGTTATTTTCGCAACAGTACCACTTACCTCGCAACAGCTTCTTATTGCTTTCGGGTTTGCGGTTTTCGCTCCGATTATTCAGTGCGTGATAAAATAGATTTTATCAAAATAAATTTTATCAAAATAAATCTTATAAAACAGCAAAACAGCATCCCTACGGATATCCGCAGGGAACGCTGTTCATATATTCAGCAGTTTGATTATTTGATTTCAACAGTCTGTCTACCGACAACAAGCGCACATACTTCGTCAGGTTTTACAGGTTCGGCAAAGCCCAGAATAAGAAGCGTTGAGCCTGTTTCATCGCCTTCAACATAGGATGAACCTGAAAATTGATTAATGTCTACCTTTTCGCCACTGTCAAGCAATACATACGCATTGTCTACACCCCAGTAAAAATCATTAAACCTTTCACCCTCAAAGCAAGCGGATATGGAAGAAATCTCAACACTCGTCAGTTTAGCACCGCCAAGCAACTCCATATCCTTTTCATAACGTATTTCATCAGCAATATAATCTGCTACGAATTCTGCTATCCACGAATAATTTCTTCCTTCTTCAAACAGATACTCTCCGTTTTCGTCCTTTATGTTTTGAAGCCAAGCTTGTACAGTAACCTTTTCGCCTTTTATCATATTTTCAGTACTCATTCTTACGCCAAGGCGAAGCTTTTCTTCACTTTGCTCAATTATGTGTATGCCTGTACCTGAACTGCCGAGAGCGTCGGAATTAATACAGATAAATAAATCCTGAAAAGGCTTTACAACAGTTACTCCGTCAACCTCTTCAAGAAGCGTATAGCCGTTTTCGGGGTAAATGTCAAGTATTGCAAGTACACCGTGATTATCCGCCGCCACAGCTGCAAGTTCAAAATTCATAGTGTCTATGGTGTCATTCAGAACGGTTGCCTCAGGGACAATATTTTCGGCAATATTCTCACTCTTTTCGCCGAAAATGCTTTGGAATATTCCTGCGTAATCCCAATTATTTGCCGCACCGACAGAAACCGTCAGTACCGATACCGAAACTGCCGCCGCAAGAATTGCCGTCATAGCCTTTGAGTGACGCTTTTTCAGCACAGGCTTTGTTTCTGTGCTGATAATCTTTTGTACAAGCTCCTCGGGGGAGGTTTCGGGTGTAATCTGCTCGTATAAATCATTCAATCTTTTCATAACTTGTCCTTTCTCATTTCTCCAGTATGGATTTAAGCTTGTCACGCCCGCGCTTCAATCGTGCCTTTACATTGCTTTCGGAAATTTTCAGCATTTCAGCAATTTCCGCTACGCTATAGCCCTCATAGTAATGAAGATAAATTACAGTGCGGTAGTTTACATTAAGTCTGTTAAGCGCATCTAAGAGCTCATAGTCCTTTTCGTTTTGCAAGGGTATATCCTCTGTGAGTGCGATTTTGCGTTTTATCCACGCTGACGCAAGATGATTTTTGGCTGTGTTTGCGGTTACGCAGATAAGCCACGCCTTTGCATTTTCGTCAGCAGAGAAGCTTTCCGAGCTGTTGTAAAGCCTGAGAAAAACCTCCTGAGTTATGTCCTCAGCATCTGTGCGGTTTTTGACATAGCTGTACGCAAGACGAAATACCGTAGGCTGAAATTTTGCCACATACTGCGTAAAAAGTGTGTTGTCTATTTCTATCATTCCTTTGCATTTTAGTCGGTACCGTGAAACGTTTCTATATATAAGACAAGTCAGAAACCTATTAGGTTACACCTGTAAAAAATAATTCCGCAGGTTATGAAACTGCGGAATTAAAAGCTGAAAGTACATTTATATTTTTCTTGCACGCATTGCGTTTGCTACAGCGATAAGGCACACTCCCACGTCTGCGAAAACAGCCGCCCACATTGTTGCAAGTCCCATAGCCGAGAGGACAAGTACCGCCGCCTTGACCGCAAGGGAGAACACAATGTTCTGGATAACAATTCCCTTTGTCTTTCGGGAGATTTTTATCGCATCGATAAGCTTTGAGGGCTCGTCGGTCATTATTACAGCGTCAGCGGCTTCAATTGCCGCATCTGAGCCGATACCGCCCATTGCAACCCCTGCGTCTGCACGCATAAGTACGGGTGCGTCGTTGATGCCGTCGCCAACAAAAACGGTTTTCTTCTTTTCGGGAGAAGCCTTGATAAGCTGTTCAATCATTGCAACCTTGCCGTCGGGTAGAAGTTCAGCGTGCCACTGGTCAAGTCCAAGCTTTTCAGCTGTAATTTCAGCGGCAGATTTTCTGTCGCCCGTAAGCATTACGGTTTTTATGCCTGCCCTTTTCAGCTCAGCAATTGTTTTTTCAGCGTCAGGCTTAACGCTGTCGGAAATTTCGATTATACCTGCGTAAGCACCGTTTTCAGCAATGTAAATAAGCGTACCAGCGGACTGGATTTCAGGGAGATTTGCTACTCCCTGTTCTTCAAGAAGAAGTCTGTTGCCTGCGAGAATTGTATTGCCGTCAGCATTTGCGGATACACCCCTGCCAGCAATTTCGGTTATCTCAGCTTTGTCATGTGTACCGCTGAACTTTCTCATTACAGCAACAGCGGCAGGGTGAGTTGAAGCCTGTTCTGCAACTGCCGCAAGGGATAGAAGCTGTTCATCTGAGTATTTCTCAGAAATTATTCTTGTTACCTCGAAGCTTCCGTCGGTAAGAGTACCCGTCTTGTCGAAAACAACCGTGCCGCACTCTGCAAGCTGTTCCATTGCAATGCCGCCCTTGATGAGTATACCTCTTGCGGAGGCACCACCGATACCCCCGAAAAAGCTGAGGGGCACGGAAATTACAAGTGCACACGGGCAGGACACAACGAGGAAGTTGAGTGCATTATAAATGTACTGGGAATTGAAGCCGTTTATCAGTGACGGAATAACCGCAAGAAGCACCGCCGCAATTACAACGCAGGGAGTGTACCAGCGTGCAAAACGTGTGATGAACTGTTCAGACTTTGCCTTTTTGGCGGAGGCGTTTTCCACCAGCTCCAGAATTTTTGAAACTGTAGACTCGCCGAATTCCTTTTCAACGCTTGCTTCGATAAGTCCCGTCAGATTTACGCAGCCACTCATAAGGCTGTCGCCCTCATCTGCTTCACGGGGCACGCTTTCACCTGTAAGTGCCGAGGTGTCAATGGTTGTTTTTCCCGAAATTATTGTGCAGTCAAGAGGGACTTTCTCTCCTGCCCTTATAACAATTATGTCGCCGACTTTAACAAGCTCGGGTGCAACCTGTTCAACAGCATCGCCGTTTTTTACGTTTGCAACATCGGGGCGGATATCCATAAGAGAGGAAATGCTATTTCGGGAGCGACGTACTGCAAGGCTCTGAAACATTTCGCCCAACTGATACAAAATCATTACCACAACGCCCTCGTGATATTCGCCAATGCAGAAAGCACCTATTGTTGCCGCTGTCATAAGGAAACATTCGTCAAAGGGTCTGCCCTTGATGATGTTCTTTCCGGCGGTGATAAGCACGTCAAGTCCTACTATGAAATATGCTGCAAGGAAAATCCACAGTGCATAAGCGTGGTCGTGAAAAACAAGACCGATAACAAAAATTATCACAGAAGCAATAATTTTTGCCAAATCCCTTTTCAGGTCGGAGGAGTCCTCCTCGTGGTTGTGGGACTCAGTCTGTTCAGAGGGAATAACCTCAACATCAGGCTCAAGCTCAGCAGTGATTTTTTTCACCTCACGGATTACTGCCTCGTCGCTTCCGTCAGCAATTTCAAGGCTGAGCTTCTTTGCCATAAAATTCATTTCAGCTGTTTTTACAAAAGGATTTTTTTCGCTTGCTGCACGGATTTTCTCTGCACAGTTTGCGCAGTCAAGTCCCTTCATATATAATGTGATTTTCATATCATTACCTCTTTTTCATTACTGCAAATGCCAGTGGAATTATTCCATCGACAAATGTAACCTTGACAGGTCCAAGTTTACAGTCATTGAGCATTTTGCTGTAGCTTTCCACCGTAAAATCGGAAGCGGGGTCGAAGCCGAATTTCTTATAAAAATCAAGCAGTGCTTTTGTTCCTGCATTCTTATGTACGAATGTGGGAAGAATAAGCTTTCCACCTTTTTTCGTAACACGGTACAGCTCCTTCACCGCTTCTTCGGGATTGTCGATAAGGTGGAGCACGTTACCTGCCATAACGATATCATAGGTTTCGTCCTCGTCAGACATATGGAATATGTCGCGCTCCTCAAAGGTGATATTTTCAATGCCAAGCTTTGCACATTTCTTTCTTGCCTGTTCAAGCATTGCCATTGACAAGTCTGTGCAGACAACGCTTTCAGCTTTTTCAGAAGCCGTAATGGAAAGCTCACCTGTACCAGCTGCACAGTCAAGAACTTTTGCACCCTCAGGGACAATCTGTTTTACTCCACGGAGCATTGATTTGTAGACCTTGCCGTTAAGTGACTCGGCAATATCGTAAATTCCTGCAACTTTATCCCAGAAACTCATAATTGTTACTCCCTCCAACTTTTAAAGTTCATTCCATAACGTGTTCGAATGCCTGATTGAAAATTGTTTTTATATGTGTGTCAGCAAGGGAGTAAAAAACGGTTTTTCCCTCACGGCGGTATTTTACAAGTCTTGCCTGCTTCAGCACGCGAAGCTGATGGGAAATTGCGGACTGGGTCATTCCAAGCACCTCGGCAATTCCGCAGACGCACATTTCGCTTTCAAACAGTGCACAGATTATTCTTACTCTTGTTGAGTCGCCGAAAACCTTGAACAGCTCAGCAACGTCATATAAAATTTCTTCGTCAGGAAGATTTTTTGAAACCTCTTCAACTACCTTTGTGTGAGTTTCACAGCAGCCTTCGTGGTTGTTTTCCATAAAATATGCCCCTTTCATTTTAACATATGAGCCATTGTTCATGTGTATTATAATTCATTTGTATACGCAGTAATACATACATTTAGTAAATAAATTATGTACGTTTTGTAAAAAGCGGTTTTATTTAAATATATCGAAATAAATATGTGTTATTATTAAATAGACGAAATTCAAGCAGGAGGTGATTTGACTTGAGTACGGAAACAGAAGTTAAAGGTGCAAAAACTGCTGAAGTAAATGACGATAAAATCAGTTGGCGCTATCAGAATAAAGAATACAACGAAAGCTTCAAGGAGTGGCGTAAGCAGAAGCAGAATTCTATTGGTTTCTATTTTGTTGAAAAGCCAAATCAGCTCACCTATCAGGATAAGGTGGGTTTTATCCACGATTATCCCGAAGCAAGAGAAGCTCAGGCCTTCCGCAGAGTTATGGCTGTGCTGGGATTTATTCTCATATATAAGGTCATTTTCGATATTTTCAGTATCTATTTCCTGCCGTTCATTCTTAAAAAAATGGGGCTGGATATCCACTATGCGTTCTTTTCGGGAACACGATACGGCGACGAAACGCAGCTTTTGGTGCTGGATACAATAACTCAGGTTGCTGGACGTATCCTGCCGATTGCTATACTTATAAAGCATCTTCAGATGCCGTTTTCAGTAATGCTGCCTACGAAAATAATAAATAAACCGTTGTTCCGTTTCAGCATATCTGCAATTATACTGGTAACCGGCGTGTGTACTCTGATGTCTTATTTTTATGAAACGCTGCTGAATAATTTCCATATTTCATCGGTGCGCTCCTTGATTATACCGACAGAGCCGCTGGATATTGTTTTGTTTGTTATACAGATGATTTTGATTTCTGCTGTAAGCGAGCTTTGCACACACGGCGTTTTCCTTCAGTTTACAAGACAGTTCGGTGAGGGTACGGCACTTATTACAACAAGCATTATCTATGCTGTGTGTACATACGATATAACGATGATGCCTTTTGCGTTTATTATAACAATGGTTATCGGCTATTTCACAATAAGAACAGGCTCGGTTATAACAGCGGTGATTATGCGTATAATGGAAGTCGGAGGCCAAGCGG
>JAZSHA010000210.1:0-3265 GCA_045533025.1 Oscillospiraceae bacterium | reverse complement strand
GTAAATGTACCCTTATTTTTGACAAGGTGAAGTGCGGAAAGTGCCTGAATTGCAAAGGACATATCCATAATTTCAGCGGGGTGACCGTCACCTGCCGCAAGGTTTACAAGTCTGCCCTCGGCAATAACATAAATCCACTTGCCGTTTTCAAGCTTGTAGCCCTGAATGTTGTTTCGTGCGGTTTTGGTTTCAACTGCAATCTTCTTCAGTGTTGCAACGTCAACCTCAACGTCAAAATGTCCTGCATTGCAGCAGATTGCGCCGTCCTTCATTACCTTGAAGCTTTCTTCGGTAATAACGTCGCGGCAGCCTGTTACTGTTACAAAGAAGTCACCAACCTTTGCGGCCTCTGTCATTTTCATAACCTTGAAGCCGTCCATAACAGCTTCCATAGCCTTGATAGGGTCGATTTCAGTTACGATAACCTCTGCGCCAAGTCCCTTCGCACGCATTGCTACACCCTTACCGCACCAGCCATAGCCTGCCACAACAACATTCTTGCCTGCAACGATAAGGTTTGTTGTACGGTTGATACCGTCCCATACAGACTGACCTGTGCCGTAACGGTTGTCGAAAAGATGCTTGCAGTCAGCATTGTTTACCAGCACCATAGGGAATTTCAGCTTATCCTCCTTAGCCATTGCGATAAGGCGGATAATACCTGTTGTAGTTTCCTCACAGCCGCCGATTACGTCAGCAATCTTTTCGGGATACTCATTATGAATAAGGTTTACAAGGTCACCGCCGTCGTCAATGATGATGTTAGGGCCTGCCTCAATTACCTTTGATGTGTGTCTGTGGTAGTCCTCCTCTGTTGCGTCATACCACGCAAAAACGTTCAGACCTCCGTGAACAAGTGCAGCGGCAACATCGTCCTGTGTAGAGAGAGGGTTACTGCCTGTAATATACATTTCAGCACCGCCTGCCGCAAGCACACGGCAAAGGTATGCTGTCTTTGCTTCGAGGTGTACGGAAAGAGCAACCTTTATTCCCGCAAAAGGCTTTGTTGCGGAAAATTCTTCTTCAATGCTGCGAAGAAGGGGCATATTTGCTTTAACCCACTGAATTTTGGTTTCGCCGCTTTCCCAAAGGTTCACATCTCTGATTTCGCTCATCATATCAATATTCCTTTCTGACCGTAAGGTCAAGTAATTTCGCTTCAACATATCCGCAAAGCGCTATAGGTTCAGCAATAATCTGTGCACCGCGCACTCCTGCGCTTACTGCAATTTCATCAAAAAGCTCAGCGGTTTCATCAAAGAACGTAGGAAATTTCTTTTTCATTCCCACAGGTGAACAACCGCCTCGTATGTAGCCTGTCACGCCAAGCAAGTCCTTTACGTGGAGCATTTCGCACTTTTTGTCTCCAACCGCCTTTGCAGCTTTTTTCAGGTCAAGCTCCTCATTTACAGGGATACAACACACAAAATAGCCTGTCCTTTCCCCTTTCAGCACCAGCGTTTTGAACACCTGCTCGGGAGGCTGACCAAGCTGATTTGCAACGTGCATACCAGACAAGTCATTTTCATCAACTTCATATTCAGCTGTACGGAACGGTATCTTTGCTGCCTCAAGCAGACGCATAGCATTGGTCTTGGTCATTATTCCTGCCCCTCTTCAATACCGTAGTGGTCGTAGTATGCCTGACCCTTCTTGCTTGATTCCTGAATTGCGACAAGTGTCATTTCATCGCCACGCTTGGAAACGATGTACTCCATATACTTATCAGAAACAGGCTCGTCATTTTCGTCAAGCGTAAGCCACGCAGGGGTCGGAGAAACATACCCAACAAGCAAGGTATATCTTTCGCCTACACGTGTAATTTCCTCAACGTAAGGAGAATATGTAAAGAATTTCGGGTTGGACGGAACACGATAGGACTTGATTGTTTCATCATAATAGAACTGGATATCAGCGCCGAGAACGGACTGATGCTCAACGCTCAGACCAGTGCCGAAAAGCTTTGTGCAATGCTGCTCAACATCAACCTCGGGCACGATAATCATATCGAATTCGGTTTCGTACTTTGTCTTGTCCTCGTAAAGAATAACGTCCCAAAGCGCCGCTGTAATCATTGTATCACTTCTCAGCTTGATGGTCTGATTAAAAGGAGCTGGGTCGCAAATTACAATTGGGTAAACAAACTTTGCAAACTCATTCTTCTGCTGGGTGTTATCCGCAAAAGCCTTTACCTTGTCAACAGCAAAGCCTATAGTGGACACCAAACCGACAATGGCAAGAATTGTAACAACCACACCAAATAGCATATAAAGCTTTCTGCGGAAGCCCTCAGGATTTGACTCAGGCATTTCAGGCTCGGCAGGTGCTTCCGTAAGCTCGGAAAGCTCCTCACGGTTTTCGTCCAAAGCCTCGTCAAACATACGCTTAATATTGTCAATAGACTCCTTGTCCTGCTTCTTTCTCGGCTTATCCTCAATTTCGGAAATTTTTTTCTGTGCAGCGGATTTTTTCTTCTTTTTATTTTTGTTGTTTTTTATATAGTTGTCGTAATCAAAAAAGTCCTTTTTATCTTCACTCATAATCTTTTCCTCATTAATCAGCGGATTTGTCCGTTTCCGTCGATAAGATATTTCATTGAAGTCAGCTCACGAAGTCCCATAGGTCCTCTTGCGTGAAGTTTCTGTGTGGAGATACCTATTTCAGCACCGAAGCCGAACATACCGCCGTCTGTAAAACGTGTAGAAACGTTGACATAAACTGCAGCTGCGTCGATTTCATTTCTGAAACGGTCAGCGTTGGAAAGGCTGTTTGTCACGATACATTCGCTGTGACCTGTTGTGTACTTGTTGATATGGTCGATTGCTTCATCAATATCAGAAACAACCTTCACAGAAATTATGTAATTGAGGAACTCTGTAGCGTAGTCCTCCTCAGTTGCAGGAACAACGCAATCACCGAGAATTGCAGCAGTCTTTTCACAACCGCGGATTTCAACGTTGTGACCGTCAAGACGTGCCTTGATAGCAGGAAGTGCCTTTTCTGCAATATTCTCGTGAACAAGCAGGGATTCGATAGCATTGCACACGGAAGGACGCTGTGTCTTGCCGTTGTCAACGATATTCACAGCCATTTCGATGTCAGCTGTTTCGTCAACAAAAACGTGGCAGTTGCCAACACCTGTTTCGATTACAGGAACGGTTGCGTTTTCCTTTACCGCACGGATAAGTCCTCCGCCGCCTCGTGGAATAAGAACGTCAAGATAGTTACTGCACTTCATCATCTGTGTGGTAACCTCTCTTGTTGT
>JAZSHA010000290.1:0-4274 GCA_045533025.1 Oscillospiraceae bacterium | reverse complement strand
CTTCTGTTGTCAACGGAGAGACCGGCCCGCTGACAAACCGTGTTACACACGGCGGATACCGTCCTGGTTCAACCTTCAAGACGATTACCGCAACGGCTGCTCTTAACGAAGGCTACCTCAACGGCAGTGAAACCTGCATTGTGTGCAACAATGTATACACCTACTGGGACGACTACAAGCCTAAGTGCACAGGCTGGCACGGACGCATAAACGTTATTACGGCGATTGAAAAATCCTGCAATATCTTCTTCTATGAGCTTGGCAGACTTATGGGGCCTGATATTCTTACGAATTATGCAAATATGTACGGTCTTGGCGTGGATTTGGGTCTTGAAACAGGTGAATACACAGGATATATCGCAAACCCCGACACGATATTCAATCTTAATATGGAATGGCAGGCAGGTCTTATCGTTCAGGTTGCAATCGGTCAGTGCGAAACAAGCGTTACTCCGCTTCAAATGGCTGTTCAGGCAAGCACCATTGCTAACAGAGGCGTCCGCTACAAGCCTTACCTTGTGGACAGTATCCACACATACAATATGGAGTCCCTTGTGAAAAAGACTAAGCCTGAAATTGCTTCTACAATTCCTGATAAAACGGGGCAGACCTTTGACCTTATCATTCAGGGTATGGAGCAGGCGGCTGACTTTATGCCTTACAGCTACCCAAAGGTTTCGGACTATTACACTCCTTACCTGCTTTCCGAGCTTCCTGAGCAGGCGGCAATAAAGACGGGTACTCCGCAGATGACTACCGCAGAGGATACGGGTTCGGCATTTATCGGCTTCTATCCTTCCGATGACCCTGTTATTGCCTTTTCCGGATTTGTGGAGCACGGCGAATACTCCAAGTTTATGATAAGACAGCTTATTGAGGCTTACTATGATGAAAATTATGAGCCTGCAAAGCCTGCTGTAAATCCTCTTGCACTTACTCCCGAGGAGATAATGGCAGGTATTTCGGGCAATAATACAGTAGCAACTGCACAGGAATAATTTTTGTAAAATGCTGTTGTACAAAATAGACAAAAACAACAAATCGTTTAGCAACAAGGCGCCAAAAATGTGCAGATTAGTCAAAAACGCTTTGACAAATCTGCTTTTTGTGGTATAATATAAATTAGCTGAAAATCTTATGCCGTAAGTGTTTTTTATCGGCTGCGGTATATTCCTTGAAAGGAGTTCCTTATGTCTAAAATTATTGCAATTACCTCCGGTAAGGGAGGAACAGGCAAATCTACTATATGTTCCGAGCTCGGCTTCGCTCTTGCTAAGCAGGGTCACCGTACACTTATCATTGAACTTGACTTCGGTCTCAGATGCCTTGACATTATGCTGGGCGTTAAGGATAATATCACATACGATTTGGGAAATGTTCTTAAGGGCGAATGCGATATCTACAAGGCTACAACACCTGTTAAGCTCGCAAGCAACCTGAGCATTGTATGTGCCCCTGAGGACCCGTTTGCAAAGGTTGATGCTGAGACAATTTCCAACATCTGTAACGAAATGCGTAAGTATTACGAATACATAATCGTTGATACATCTGCAGGTACAAACGAAAGCGTTTTTGATGTTGTTGAACAGTCTGACCTCATTCTCATCAATACAACTCCTGACCCAATCTGCGTTCGTGACGCAAGACTTATGTCCGATGAGTTCTATAAGAGAGGCAACAAGAAACAGCGTCTTATCATCAATAAGGTTGACCCTGATATCTTCAAGGCTGATATTATTCCTGACCTTGACAATATCATTGATACTGTAGGTGTTCAGCTTATCGGCGTTATCCCAAGCGATAACGAAGTTGTTATTTCTACAGGTAAGGGTATTCCGCTTCCTTCCAACTCTCTCGCTTTCAGAGCATTCGATGCTATCTCTAAGAGAATTAAGGGCGAGGATATTCCACTTAGCTTTAAGGTGCTTCTTCAGTAAGACATTTTACGGCGGTTTATATTGTCAGACCGCTTCGGCATAAATAAAAAAAGAGAGGAATGATAATAATGAACATAGCATTGATTGCACATGACTCCAAAAAAGAACTTTTGGTTCAGTTCTGCATCGCTTACTGCGGTATTCTGTCCAGACACAATCTCTGCGCTACAGGTACTACAGGTAAAATGGTTGCTCAGGCAACAGGCTTGAATATTCAGCGTTACCTCAGCGGCTCTCAGGGCGGCGACCAGCAGATTAGTGCAAGAATTTCCTGCAACGAAATCGACCTGCTCCTCTTCTTCCGTGACCCGCTTACACCAAAGGCTCACGAGCCTAATGAAGCTACTATGCTTCGTCTTTGTGACGTGCATAATATCCCTGTGGCAACTAATATCGCTACTGCCGAGGCTCTTATCCACGCTCTCGAAAGAGGCGACCTTGACTGGCGTCAGATTGTTAATCCTGCTTAATTCGGGGTGCTTTAAAGGGGTACATAAGAAAGAATATCAAGTGCACAGGGTTTCTGTGCACTTTTTGTCTGTAGTTTTATTGGTTATTAGTATTTGGTACTTGACAAACTGCGGTTTTTAGGGTATTATTAATCCATAAGCTTAAAGGCTGTGATGAGGAGAGTAGCGTATTTTCCAATCAAAAGAGAGGACCGATTGCTGTGAAGGTCTGTGAGGAATTTTCGTGAAGGACACCTGCTGAGCCGCCGTTTGATTAAGGACGGACGTCCCCCTGCGTTAAAGGGTAATGAGGTTTCTGCTTTGCAGAAACGAATTTGGGTGGCACCACGGTTTTAGTATAATCGTCCCTTTGGATTAGTCCAAAGGGATTTTTTTATCCGAAAAAGAAAGGAAGAGTTACTATGGCAATTATCACAAACAGACCAAAGGGTACGCAGGACGTTGTGCCTAACGAAGCGTACAAGTGGCAGACAGTTGAAAAGTGTGCGGCTGATACAGCGGAGTGCTACGGCTTTAAGGAAATCCGTTTCCCTACTTTCGAAAATACAGCGCTGTTCAAGAGAAGTGTTGGTGACACAACCGACGTTGTACAGAAAGAAATGTACGGTGTAACCGCTAAGAGCCCTGCAAACGGCAAGGATCCTGACGATTTCACACTCCGTCCTGAGGGTACGGCTGGTGCGGCACGTGCGGCAATTGAAAACGGTCTGCTGAACGAGGCACTTCCACAGAAGGTTTACTATATCATTTCCTGTTTCCGTCACGAAAAGCCACAGGCAGGACGTCTTCGTGAGTTTCACCAGTTCGGTGCGGAAATGTACGGAAGCAAGGACGCAAGCGCTGACGCTGAAGTTATCGCAATGGCTAAGGCTCTCCTTGAACGTCTCGGACTTGACAACGTTGACCTGTTCATCAACTCTATTGGCTGTCCGACCTGCCGTGCTGAGTACCACAAGGCACTGAAGGCTTACTTTGAAAGCAAGAAGGCTGACCTTTGCCCTACTTGTCTTGACAGACTTGACCGCAACCCTATGCGTATTCTCGACTGCAAGAGCCCTATTTGTCAGGGTATTGCGGCTGACGCTCCTGTAATTCTTGATTTTCTCTGTGAGGAATGTTCCGACCACTTTGAAAAGCTGAAAAAGCACCTTACAGCAATGGATATCAAATTCAATATCAACCCGAAAATCGTTCGTGGTCTTGATTACTACACAAAGACAGTATTCGAGTTCATCACAAACGATATCGGCGCTCAGGGTACTGTATGCGGCGGCGGACGTTACGATGGTCTGATTGAACAGCTTGGCGGCAACCCGACACCTGCTCTCGGCTTTGCAATGGGTCTTGAAAGACTTATTATGACTATGGAAAGCAAGGGCGCAGAGTTTGCTCCTGCAAAGAAGTGCGACCTTTACATTGCTTCAATGGGTGAGGCTGCACAGAACAAGGCTATTGTTCTTGCAAAGCAGCTTCGTGACGAGGGTTACTTTGTTGAGTTTGACACAATGAACAGAGGTCTGAAACCACAGATGAAGTACGCTAACAAAATCGGTGCTACATTTACGATTGTTCTCGGTGACAACGAGCTTGAAACAAGCTCTGCAAAGCTGAAGAATATGGCAACAGGCGAGCAGACAGACATTACCCTCGGTGACGGCTTCATCGACGCATTTTCCAACTCTGTTGTAAGTGAGATGTTTAATGGGGTTATGGAGAATTTCGGAAACTGATTTAATTGATATATCGAAAGGAAGTAATAAAAATGGCAGACAATATGAAGGGTCTTAAAAGAACCCATTACTGCGGCGAGGTTCTTACCGCAGGCGAAACAGTTACAGTCGGCGGCTACGTTGACACAGTAAGAAAC
>JAZSHA010000158.1:0-4091 GCA_045533025.1 Oscillospiraceae bacterium | reverse complement strand
TCCAATCTTAAAGCCGCCCTTGATTTTTAATCAAAAGCGGCTTGAAATTATTTTTTAATTATAGTCGGCAGATCAAACCTGGCTGTTGTGATCAAGGAAGTCCATAACATCATCAACAGTTGTGAATGCCATAGCTGTGCAAGTATCAGCGCAGCCATAGTAGATGCAGATTCTTCCTGTGTCAGCGTCAACAAGGTTAGCGCATGGGAATGTTACTGCGTCTGTATCACCAACGAGTTCATAGTATTCCTGTGGGCTGAGGAGGTAGGAAGCGCCTCTCTTGAGAACCTTCCATGGTTCGTCCTTGTCAAGGAGAGCAGCAGAGAAGCTGTAAACGTAACCGTTGCAGGATGTAAGAACACCGTGGTAGAAAATGAGCCAGCCGCGGTCTGTTTCGATTGGAATAGGACCTGCACCCATCTTTGTGGATTCCCAGCCCTTGGATGGTCCCATAACGTGTCTGTGCTTGCCCCAGAATGTGAGGTCAGGAGACTGGCTGATGAACATATCGCCGAATGGTGTATGACCGCTGTCGGAAGGACGGCTCATCATCATATACATATCGCCGATTTTTCTTGGGAACATTACGCCGTTTCTGTTGAATGGGAGGTAGGAGTTCTCAAGCTGTGTAAATGTTTCAAAGTCAGTAGTTGTAGCAATACCGATAGTTGGCTTCCAGCCGTAAGCGTTACACCATGTAACGATGTACTTGTCTTCGCCTTCCATCTTGCAAACACGTGGGTCATAGCCGTACTGCCACTGAGCAACCTCAGGGTCAAGACCTTCTGTATTGAAGTGAATTCTTTCTTCGTTGATATCCCAGTTGATACCGTCCTTGGAGAAACCAACGTGGATTTCCATATTTCTTTCTCTGTCGTCAACACGGAAAACGCCTGCGAACTTGTAGTCGCCCTTTTCAAAAGGAACTACGGAGCTGTTGAAGATAGAGTTGGAAGGCTCTCTGTAGCCGTTAGCCTTCTTAACCATAATGTGGTCACGCTTGATGATTGGGTTAGCGCTGTAACGCCAAACGATGTCTTTGCATCCCTCAGGCTTGTCCTGCCAAGGAATATTAGGAAGTGATGTACCGTTGATGATTTTAGTCTTCATATCAGATACCAACCTTTCTTTACTATGTATATTTTTCTCTGAGCCATCGGGACTCACATTGTTTACATTATAACTTATAAACAGGAAAAAAGCAACAGCTAATTTTCTACTTAAATGTATAAGTCACAAAATGTTTAGAATTGTAAACGTATTCGTGAAATCAGAAAATAACAGCATAAGTTTTTCCTATTTCTGTAGCAAAGCTTGTCACGCCGTTTTCTTCGTAGTAAGCAGCACCCTCAATTTTCACGCTGCCCACAATACTGCACTTGTTTCCGCAGTTGGAGTGTACATACATTTCGGTAACTTTGCCATTTGCCCACGCAAAGTCAACGACAAATCCGCCGCGGCACACGATACCGTGCACCCTGCCGCTGTCCCATTCCTCAGGAATAGCAGGAAGTACGCAGATTTCGCCGCTGTGGCTCTGAATAATCGCCTCTGCGATGCCTGCACCGCCGCCGAAGTTTCCGTCAATCTGGAAAGGCGGGTGCATATCAAACATATTGATGTTGGTAGAGTGGGCAAGAAGTGCCGCAATGTTTTCGCCCACAAGCTTGCCCTCGTGGAGACGTGCCCACATATTGATAATCCACGCTCTTGACCAGCCTGTATGACCGCCGCCGTGGGTAAGTCTGCGGATAAGGGTTGCCTTTGCCGCGTCAGCAAGCTCAGGGGTGTGGCGCTTGGTGATAAGGTTGTATGGGTAGAGCGCATAAAGCTGGGAAATGTGTCTGTGTCCAGGCTCAGCCTCGTCATAATCCTCTGCCCATTCCATAATCTGACCGTACTTGCCGATTTCGGGCTTAGGGAGCTTGTCACGGAGCTGTTTAAGCATTTCAGCAAAATTTCTGTCCTCGTCAAGAATTTCGGCAGACTCGATTACCGCTGTGAAAAGGTTGTGGAGAATTTGGCTGTCCATTGACGGGCCCTGACAGATTGTACCCTTTGCGCCGTCCTTGGTAATGTATGTATTTTCGGGAGAAACCGACGGGCTTGTTACAAGTCTGCCCTTTTCGTCTTCGATGAGGTAGTCCACGAAAAATTCAGCCGCTTCACGGATTGTATCGTACTTTTCAGCAAGAAATTCCTTGTCCCCTGTGAAGAGGTAGTGCTCGTAAATGTGGGTGCAGAGCCACGCAAGACCCATAGGCCAAAGCGTGCCTGGGAGCCACTTGTCTTGTGGAGCGGTGTCACCCCATATATCTGTATTGTGGTGGCAGACTGAGCCGCCGCAGTGATACATTTCATGGGCGGTAATACGTCCGTTTTCACGCATACGCTCGATATGGTCAAACAATACGCTGTGACATTCGGGCAAATTCTGCATTTCAGCTGCCCAGTAGTTCATTTCCGTGTTAATATTAATAGTATACTTACAGCCCCATGCAGGCCACATATCCTTGTTCCATATACCCTGCAAATTCAGCGGGAGTGTGCCCTCTCTTGAGCCTGCAATCATAAGGTAGCGTGAGAAGTTGAAGTACATCTCCACAAGCTTGTTATCGCTTTTTCCGTCACGGATTTTCTGCAATCTTTCGTTTGTTGGGAGCTCAGCGTTACCGTTGGAATTGTCAGCAAGTATAATTTTGCAACGATTATACAATTCGGAATAATCGTCTATGTGACGATGACGAAGCTTGCTGAAATAATCTTTTCTCAGTGCAGTTTTAGCCTGGCCGATTGCCTTTTTAACATAATCGGCTGTACGGTAGGAGGTCTGACAGGCGAGGGTTATAGTTGCCTCGTCAGCACCGTCAACTATAATTCGGTTTGCGTCGGTGCAGGCTGTACCGCCCTTTGAGGTAACGGAAACTGCTGCCGAATAGGGGATACCGTCGGAAACTGTGAAAAGGAGAGTGCTGTCATCGTAAGCTTCGTTTTTATCGTAGTAATCATCTCTGCCGTCTATTACGGAGCAGAACCCGATTTTACCCTTTTCGCTGGCTGTAAAATGGATAACCATAACCTCGTCAGGCTTGGAAACGAAAACCTCACGACTGTAGATTACCCCGTCATTTTCCCACTGGGTACTGCAAATGCCGCAGCTAAGGTCAAGGTATCTTCTATAGTCGGAATAGTTTTCCGTGCCACCCTGCCAGATATGCAGGTCGCCGAGAAGCTGGTAGTGGCGCTGCTGCTCATTGGTGCCGTAGAAGGCGTCACAGCAGATATTTTCAGCGTCGGTTGTTCTTCCCTCACGAATTGCGGTGCGGATTTTTTCAAGGTTTGCAAAGGCTTTTGAGTTTTCTCTCTTGCGGTAGCCGCCCGACCAGATGGAGTCCTCGTTAAGCTGAATAAGCTCGTCGGCAGGTCTTCCGAAAATCATACCGCCGATACGTCCGTTGCCTACGGGGAGCGCCTCGTCCCAGTTGGAGGCAGGCTGTTTATACCATAAAAGTTCGGATAATTTGTCCATAATAGTACCTCTTTCCTGCTGCAAATTTGTATTGATTATACCATATAACCGTCAATAATGCAATCGTTTTCTTTGGTAAATTATAATTTAGCGTATGAATAGTTGCAGTGATAGCGACAGCGGCAACGGGTTTCCAAAGGGTGAGCGCACCCTTTGGCAGGGGTCAAGGGGGCCGCGCCCCTTTTTCGCCCTCCGCAGAGGGCGAAATACTTGCTTCGCCCGCAGGCGTGCTTCAAGCGCATCTAAAGGGTGAATTTTGAAGCGATAGCTTCAAAAGAGGGATTTTCTGAGACAAATGCTTGCATTTGTTTTAGAGAGTAAATTTCCTAACAGTAGCGAAGCTACTGTTTACAGCGCACGAAGTTGCTGCTGTTCTTTAGCGATAAAAGTAAAGTTACGTCTAAAACGTTCCACTGGAACGTTTTAGAGATAACCTTGTTGTGTAACTGCAACAAGGGGAGGCGTTCGTGGTCGCCTCCCCTCGAAATGCTGTCGCATTTCTCACCCCTTGCTCCGTTTTGGACGGCAAGGGGTGTTTCGCCGCTTGCGAGCGGCGCCAATG
>JAZSHA010000047.1:0-6965 GCA_045533025.1 Oscillospiraceae bacterium | reverse complement strand
ACAGAACGACATGGCTACGATCGACTTCACCACTCCAAGCGAAGATTGTAGCAACGCTGTTTGTGGAAGTCTTTTCGCCCTTGAGGTGCTTGTAGTAGTGACGCTGAACAGTACCGTGAGCAGCTTCGTATTCGTAAACACCATCAGGAGAAACGAGAACAGAAGTCATCATAGCAAGGCTTCCGTAAGCTGTAGCAACCATATCGGACATTACGTCACCGTCATAGTTCTTACAAGCCCAGATGTAGCCGCCGTTAGAACGAACAACTCTTGCAACAGCGTCATCAATGAGTGTGTAGAAATATTCAATGCCAAGAGCCTCAAACTTTTCCTTGTACTCATTCTCATAGATTTCAGCAAAAATATCCTTGAAGCGGTGGTCATACTTCTTGGAGATAGTGTCCTTTGTAGCAAACCAAAGGTCCTGCTTCAGGTCAAGAGCATAGTTAAAGCAAGCTCTTGCAAAGCTGCCGATGGACTTGTCTGTGTTGTGAAGACCCTGAATGATACCGTCAGTGCCGCCGAATTCGTGAATGAGGGAACGTGTTTCGTTACCGTCCTTGTCAGTAACAACGAGTTCAGCCTTGCAGCCCTCTTCAACACGCATTTCAGTGTTCTTGTAAACATCGCCGTAAGCGTGACGAGCAATTGTGATAGGCTTTGTCCATGTAGGAATAAATGGAGTAATACCCTTTACGATAATAGGTGTACGGAAAACAGTACCGTCAAGAATAGCACGGATAGTACCGTTAGGGGACTTCCACATTTCCTTGAGGTTGTACTCAGGCATACGAGCAGCGTTAGGTGTGATGGTAGCACACTTTACAGCAACACCGTACTTCTTTGTAGCCTCAGCAGAGTCAAAAGTAACCTGGTCATTAGTCTCGTTACGATGAACAAGACCGAGGTCATAGTATTCAGTGTTAAGCTCAACATAAGGAGTAAGAAGAATATCCTTAATCATCTTCCAGATGATACGGGTCATCTCGTCGCCGTCCATTTCGACAAGCGGTGTAAGCATTTTAATTTTATCAGCCATTTTAAAAACCTCCGTTTATTTGTTTTTTTTAGTAATATCAATCATAATTCCAACAGCAGCACCAACCAGAATACACGCAAACATAACTGCCGCAAAGCTTCCTGATAACGCACCGAAAATAGCACCCGCAATCGCACCCACAGCAATTCCGCCAAGAGTGTAATTGCGTGAATTATCTTTTTGTACGTTATTTTCTTCCGCCCAGCGTTTCAGCGTAACAAGCCTCTCCCCATCATCGCCTTCTTCTTCATCGAAAGCGGTGTTGCGGAGTAAATCGCAGGGGAACGTAGGGCATAAACCGCAATGTTCAAGCTCCTTGCCTTCACAGCAAGCCTTGATTTCGCAGTCACCAGCCCAGTTACCCTCTTCAAGCTCAAAACAGCCTGCGCATAGTTCTTCGATTTTCATTTCGCATTGTGAGCAATCCTTGCCGCAGCGAGATGTCACAACAACAGAATGATTGTTATTATTTTTAATATCCATATTATTCAAAAGTATTTGCAATAAGCACCGCAATAACAATAACAATTGTAGAAATTATATTAAGCTTGGACTCGCTGATGTCGGGAAAATATTTTTTGGCAAAGCTTTTTATTGCATAAATAACAATTAATGCACAGATAAATGCAATAAAATCAGCCGTCGACCAACGATGATGTCGATATCTGAGTAAAAATGTAAGCTCCATTAATTTGAATATCTCCTTTATTTTGTTGCATAACGAATTCCAATAATGACTATGAAAAGAACCATAGCAATCGCAAATGTGATTGAGTCACGTTTCTTTTCGTCCATATCAGGAAAGAATTTTTTTGCTGCCCATTTCATTCCGTAAAAAACAGCTATTGCACAAAGAAGAATAATCAAGTCAGGTGTGTCGAGATAAAAACGTCTTAATTTATTCATTACTTCAAACTCTCTCTTGTGTAGTCAAGCAGACCGCCTGCAAGAATGATATCCTTAGTTCTGCCTGAAAGTTCGCAGAGAACAGGAATGTCAGCGCCTGTTGTCTTGTTCTTTACTACAAGCTCAGTCTTGCCAGCCTCAATGTCAGCACGAACATTAGCGAGTACAAGCTCATCGCCCTGAGAAATCTTCTCGTAGTCAGCCTCGTTTACGAATGTGAGTGGGAGAATACCTGCGTTGATAAGGTTGGAGCGGTGAATTCTTGCAAAGCTCTTAACAAGAACAGCCTTTACGCCAAGGTGGAGAGGAGCAAGTGCAGCGTGTTCACGGGACGAGCCCTGACCGTAGTTTGCACCACCAACGATAATGCTCTTTCCAAGGCTTTCAGCACGAGCAGGGAATTCCTCGTCGCAAACTGTGAAGCAGAACTTGGAGATAGCAGGAATGTTGGAACGGAGAGGAAGAATCTTCGCACCTGCAGGCATAATGTGGTCAGTTGTGATGTTGTCGCCAACCTTGAGTGAGCAAGGTGCTTCAATGTCATCAGCAAGTGGCTTTGTAACAGGGAAAGGCTTGATGTTTGGACCACGAAGGATTTCAACCTTGTACATTTCCTCAATAGGAGCAGGTTCAGCAACCATATTGTCGTTGATTACGAATTCCTTAGGCATTTCAAACGCAGGCATATCACCAAGAGTTCTTGGGTCTGTAAGAACACCTGCAATAGCGGAAGCTGCAGCAAGTTCAGGAGATACAAGATAAATCTGACCATCCTTAGTTCCGGAACGTCCCTCAAAGTTTCTGTTGAAGGTACGGAGGGAAATACCCTTGGAGTTAGGAGACTGACCCATACCGATACATGGACCGCAAGCGCTTTCAAGAATACGTGCACCTGCGTCAATCATAATAGCAAGAGCACCGTTCTGAGCAAGCATATTGAGAACCTGCTTTGAGCCCGGAGCAATAGAAAGAGAAACGTCAGGGTGAACAGTTTTGCCCTTGAGAATGTGAGCAACCTTCATCATATCCATGAGGGAGCTGTTTGTGCAGGAGCCGATACAAACCTGGTCAATCTTCATACCTGCAAGTTCAGTTGCAGACTTGATATTGTCAGGGGAGTGCGGACAGGCAGCAAGAGGTGCAAGCTCAGAAAGGTTGATTTCGATAACCTCATCATAAACAGCATCAGGGTCAGCAGAAAGTTCTGTCCAAACCTCACCACGCTTCTGAGCGTCAAGGAACTGCTTTGTGATTTCGTCGGAAGGGAAGATAGATGTTGTAGCACCAAGCTCAGCACCCATGTTTGTGATTGTAGCACGTTCAGGAACGGAAAGTGTCTTTACACCTTCACCTGTGTATTCGATAACCTTGCCAACACCGCCCTTAACGGACATAATGCGGAGAACTTCAAGAATAACGTCCTTAGCAGCAACCCAAGGATTGAGCTTGCCAGTAAGCTTAACATTGACAATCTTAGGATATGTAATGTAGTAAGCACCGCCGCCCATAGCAACAGCAACGTCAAGACCGCCTGCACCGATAGCAATCATACCGATACCGCCGCCTGTTGGTGTGTGGCTGTCGGAGCCGATAAGAGTCTTACCAGGAATGCCGAAACGTTCAAGGTGTACCTGATGGCAGATACCGTTACCAGGTCTGGAGAAGTAAATGCCATGCTTCTTAGCAACAGAACCGATGAAACGGTGGTCGTCAGCATTTTCAAAGCCTGACTGAAGTGTGTTGTGGTCGATATATGCGACAGAACGCTCTGTCTTAACTCTCGGAACGCCCATAGCCTCAAATTCGAGGTAAGCCATAGTACCTGTAGCGTCCTGTGTTAATGTCTGGTCAATGCGGATTCCGATTTCCTTACCCTTGACAAATTCGCCGTCAACAAGGTGAGCCTTCAGAATTTTTTCAGTTAATGTGTATCCCATTCTGAACCGTCCTTTCAATATATAAAAATACATAATATAGTATACCATTTTTCGTGCGGTTTGTCAATAATTTATCAAGAAAACAGCGTGGGGCAGAAAAATACCCCGAGAGTTTTCTCGGGGTATCGGTATTTCATAGATAGATTGGGATTTGTCAAATTGTTCTTATCGGAAAAAACATATAATTCTTTCCATTCGATGGGCAAGTAAAGTCGTGGACAGCACCTACTAAGGTGATGTTATTTGTATTCATATAGTCCAGCACATCAGAAAAAGTGTTTTCATTTTCCACTTCTGCACAAAGATACTCATAGCCTGGAATTGTCCATTTTGTCCATCCCTCTGGGGCTTGTGCATTATCAGTACATTCAATGCCAGCAAGGTATAATCCCTTGCTGAAATTTTCTTCCCAAGGTTTGAAGGAATGGCTGAAATCAGACATCGCACCCCAAATACCAATCAAATTACCATTTTCATCTTTCTTGGCTAATGATTGGACTTCATTGAAATGAGAATTTGCATCCTCCCACAATTTTTGAATAAAGCCTTGACCATCCAAGGTAGAGCCTTCTTTACCAATTATAGAGAACGAAAGCTTAATTCTTTTTTCAATTTTCATATGACACCTCCGTCAAATTTTAATTTATCTCCCTTTAGTCATAAGAATCATATAATCCGAAGTAACAAATCCACGCTTCTGATAATACCCCTCCGTAAGCTCACCCCGAGAAGTAATCAGATAAACGTTCTTTACATCAATAGAATCCAGCTCCTCATTAAGTGCGTTCAGCAAAGCCTTTCCGTAGCCCTTCCGCTGTTCATCGCACCGCACACAGAATTCCTGAATCTGAAAGTGAATACCATCATAAAACGGCTCTTTCTGTCCCCAGATTATTCCCATAAGCCGCCCGTCAGCATAACAAGCCTTGCCAATGAAAGTAGTCGTGTTCATCATACTTTCAATCCTGTCGCAAGCCGTTTCCATAGTCCACGAATCATTCCACGGCTCAGAGTTGAACACCGAAACAAACAGTTCAGCGTATTCATTGATTTTATCCATAACCATATTTTCGATAGTCATTGTGTCACTCCTTATTATTTACCAAAGTATACGGGATAATTTTCTCTGTTCAGCAACTCAAAATCATTGTGCATATACATCTGCCGTTTCTGATATGCTTCAATAATAAGTTCTTCCGCAAATTCTGCACATTTCGTTTTATAAACATAACCGTCACACGTATAAATTATAACATGGCATTTGCGTACTGACCCTGTATAAATTCCGTTGTTATACATATCTTCTATCACATAAAACGGCTCAATTCCTATTATTGTGTTGTTGCTAATAATGTGTTTATCACCATTGCAAACGAAAATGGTGTACCTATCACCAATACCAAGAAGCTGACTTTCTCCGTAAAATACCTCTCCGTATGAATAATCACTTTCAATATCGTTAAAGTTCAACCCTTTTTCTTCTGCACATCTTTTAAGTTTTTTATATGATGAATTCAAAAATACGGCAACAAGCAGAACCATCATAATCAGAATAACCGCATAAACCAAAATCATATTTTCATACGAAAACCATAAGTACAGCATAATCAATATACCAAAAAACACAATCAAAAACATTTCAACATATTTTGCTTCAAGAAGTTCAATGTAAAGGTTATGATTGGGTTTTGTGGCGAATGCACGCTGTTTCCGCTGCATACGTTCACGTCGTTTCAGAATTTTTGCAAATTCTCTCGTTTCAATGTCATTTTCGTCAGCTTCACGTTGCTTGATTTTATTGGGCTCATTGAACATAATAATTCCTATAACAATCATCGCAATTCCGAAAAAAGCAATTATGCAAGCAGAAGCAATGCTTTCCGAAATGTTTATGAATGCAATTATTCCAAAAGCAATTCCAAAAACTATAAGTGCAATTCCGCTGACAATGCAGTTCCTTTTTATTTCGCTGTCTCTTTTTTCAGAGTAAGGTCTTTTGTCTTTCATTTGTGTTGCTCCTTAAAACTTAAAGTGAAAGGGCAGGAAAAATCCTGCCCCACGAATTACATATCGTAAACTTCCTCAGCCTTGAGAATAGTGAAATCATTTTCCTTGAGAGCCTCAACAGCCTTGTCATTGTTCTCAACACGGAGAATAACGTAAGCCTGGTCCTCGGACTTGGAAATGAAAGCGTACATATACTCAACAGAAATGTTAGCGGAGTACAGGCAATCCATAGCAGCAGAGAGTCCGCCTGGCTTGTCGTGAATACCGATTGCAATTACGTTTGTAAGGGAAACTGTGCAGTCAGCCTCCTTGAGAACTTCGCAAGCCTTTGTAGGATTGTTAACGATAAGACGGAGAATACCGAAATCCTTTGTGTCAGCAACGGAAAGTGCACGGATATCAATACCGTTGTCGCTGAGAAGCTTTGTAACAGCACTGAGTCTGCCCGGCTTATTTTCAACAAAAATAGAAATCTGCTTGATTAACATAATATTTCCTCCTTTGTTTATATGGAATAAAATTTGTTATATATAACGAAATTATGCACATTTTTAGCGATGAAGCAAACACTAAGTTTTGCGTGTCAAAACTCGGAAACGAAATCTTCGATTTCGTTTTAGTCGTGGAGCTTACGCTTGTCAACAACACGAACAGCCTTGCCCTCACTACGAGCAATGGACTTAGGAGATACAAGGTGAACCTTAGGATTGATACCAAGAATTGTCTTGATAGCCTGTGCAAGTTCATATTCCTTCTCCTGAATGCCCTTGACTGTATCAGAGAACTGTTCCTCAGTAAGTTCAACATTGATATCAAGTGTATCAGTGTTGTTTCTGCGGTCAACTTCAATGAGATAGTTAGGAGCGTAGCCCTGCTCAATAAGTACAGTTTCAATCTGGCTTGGGAACACGTTTACGCCACGGATAATAAGCATATCGTCGCTTCTGCCCATAGGCTTGCACATCTTGACAAGTGTTCTTCCGCAGGAGCACTTTTCTCTGGTAAGTACGCAGATATCACGTGTTCTGTAACGGAGAAGCGGGAACGCTTCCTTAGTAAGGCTTGTAAAAACAAGC
>JAZSHA010000282.1:0-11684 GCA_045533025.1 Oscillospiraceae bacterium | reverse complement strand
ATTGATAACATATATAAGGATTTGGGAAAATAACCGTGCGGAAGCTGTAGTTACAGCTATGGTGATGCAGTCCGCATACGGAAAGGAAGGTTACTTTAATGAGCGATGAGAAGCTTGTTCTCGAAGGTTTCGGCGATTTAGAGATGGACGCCATCGGCGAGATAATGAATATAACTATGGGGTCAGCGGCTACAGCAGTTTCCAATATGCTTTCCGCTAAGGTATGGATTACAACCCCGCAGGTAAGCATTGTCAGAGCCGAGGAGCTCTCCTTCCCTGAACTTGAGCCTTCGATAATGGTCAGAATTAAATATACACAGGGTGTTTCGGGTCAGAATGTTCTCGTTCTCAAGCAGAATGACGTTCAGCTTATTCTTAATCAGCTGATGGGTCTGCCGCTGGAGGTTACAGATGATTTCCAGTTTGACGAGATGAACATTTCGGCAGTGTGCGAGGTTATGAACCAGATGATGGGTGCTTCTGCAACTGCACTTTCTGAAATCATCGAAACAACGGTTGATATTTCTACTCCTGAGGCTATTGTTCAGGAGGGCGATGCTGCCGAAAATATGAAAACCGAGATGTACGATATTACGGGTCAGGAACACGTCTGCACCGTAAAGTTCGACCTCACAATCGATGGCGTAATTAATTCGGAATTTATTTCCGTTCTTACAATTGACCTTGCCAAGGATATGGCTGATAAGATGATGGCAGGTTACAATAATATTATGGAAAGCATTGAAGAGCCTGAGCCTGCTCCTGCACCAGCTTCCGAGCCTGCTTCGGGCGGAGGAACACTTTCTCAGGAGGAAATTGAAAAGCTCCTCAGCGGCGGCGCAGCCGCTTCCGAGCCTGCTCCTGCTGCTCAGCCTGCTCCGCAGCCAATGCCGCAGGGTATGCCTGCTCAGGGAATGGCTCCTCAGATGCCTTACGGTCAGCCTCCTGTGGCAGACCCGAATATGGCGGCTATGTACGGAATGTACCCTCAGGGTATGTATCCGCAGGGTGTGCCTCAGATGCCGATGATGCAGCCTCAGATGATGCAGCCAGCCGTAAATGTCCAGCCTGTACAGCTTCAGAGCTTTGCTACATATCAGAATTCTTCTCTTTCACAGGAGCAGAATGACAACCTCAAGCTGCTGATGAACGTTCCGCTTAACGTAACGGTTGAAATCGGTTCAGCTGTCAAGAAGGTTAAGGATATTCTGGAGTTTACTCAGGGTACGATTATCGAACTTGAGCGTCAGGCAGGTGCTCCGGTTGATATTATCGTAAACGGAAACCTTATTGCAAAGGGTGACGTTGTTGTAATCGACGATAACTTTGCGGTAAGAATTACAGAAATTATCAAGTCAAAATTCCTTGATTCCCTCAGCGGCAAGGAATAAGCAAGTAAACAACCGAAGCGAAGTGAATTGCTTCGGAAAGCAATAAGCAGGAAACGGCTCCGCCCGACGTTTCCGAAGTAAAACAAAAAATATTATTCCTGCGGCGGAGAAACGGAGTTTTATTATGGATAAGAAGATTATGCTCGTTGACGATGCGGCTTTTATGAGAATGATGATTAAGGATGCCCTCACAAAGAATGGTTATACAAATATCCTCGAGGCTGCTGACGGCGAAATCGCTTGTAATACATATGCAACAGAAAAGCCTGACCTCGTAATTATGGACATCACAATGCCTAACAAGACTGGTATCGAAGCCCTCCGAGATATCAAGGCTGCCGACCCTTCCGCTAAGATTGTTATGTGCTCTGCTATGGGTCAGGAATCCATGGTAGTTGAAGCTATCAAGCTCGGCGCTCTCGACTTTATCGTTAAGCCTTTTAAGGCTGACAGAATTCTTCAGACTGTTCAGAAGGTTCTCGGCTGATAAATGGGTGAGATTTTTACTGTAGTCTGCGCTCTGCTGGGTGTAATAGGTCTGCTGTTTCTGACCTTTTATGCCTATAAATGGCTCAATAAGCACCGTATGTCGGGCGGCTTCGGTTACAATAACCGTTCCGTTAAGATTGTTGAGTACGTCAGCATTGCGCAGGATAAACAGCTTATGATTGTTACCGTTGGAAGCAAGAAAATGCTTCTCGGGGTAACTCCTAACGCTGTTACAAAAATCTGTGACCTGGATGACGATGATATCGTCCCTCCCGAAATAACGGAGGAGGAAAGCGGATTTGCAGTTAACCTTAGAAAGGTGTTTGCTGAAAGGAACAAGGCAAAGACCGATGAAAATAAAGAGGACGGACGGAATGAAAAAGAAGATTTTTAAGAGGCTTGCCAAGGCTTTTGCAGGGGTACTCTGCGCCTCGGTAATAGCGGCTTCTCTTCCCTCCGTGACCGCTTTTGCCGTTTCGGAGCCTGAAGCAACGGGAATTGTTACCGAGATACCAAATCTTGAAACAACGGTTCCCCAAACTGAGCAGACTCAGCCTGAGGCTGAGAATATTGAAGAAGCGGTTACTACTACAGCGCTGCCTTATAATGAGCCCGTTACAGATGACGATGAAGAGGTTCAGAACCTTCTCGACCAGCTGAACATTAACGAAAGCTCCACAACCATTGACCTGGTTATTCTTATAACAATACTTTCTCTGGCACCGTCAATTCTTGTAATGCTTACCTGCTTTACAAGAATTATCATTTCATTTTCTCTGCTGAGAAATGCAATGGGTGTTCAGCAGACTCCCCCTAATCAGGTTATGATTGGTCTTGCGCTGTTTCTGACTTTGTTTATTATGACTCCTGTCATTAATGAAATGAACGAGGTTGCTTATGTGCCGTACAAAAATGGAGAATACACCTCCGTTGAAGCGGTGCAGGCTGCTTCAAAACCGCTGAAAGAGTGGATGCTGAAAAACACCAGCAATGACTCTATGGATTTCTTCCTTGGTCTTACGGGTACTGAAATTCAGGCTGAAACCGAGGAGGAGTTTGTTGAGGAAATCAGCTTTGTTATGGTTGTCCCTGCGTTCATTCTCAGCGAAATCAAAATAGGATTTGAAATCGGCTTCCTGCTGTATATTCCTTTCCTTGTAATTGATATTATAGTTTCTACAATCCTTATGTCAATGGGTATGATGATGCTGCCGCCGACAACGGTTTCCATTCCGTTCAAGCTGCTGCTGTTCATTCTCTGTGACGGCTGGACGCTGCTGGTGGGCTCGCTTGTTACGGGCTTCAATACATAGCGGAGGTGGCGTGAATGACTGAGGAGCTTGTACTTGAAATATTCCGTGAGGCGCTGATGCTGGCAATTAAAATTGCAGGTCCGATGCTGCTGATAAGTATGCTGGTTGGTCTTGTTATTGCGATTTTGCAGGCGGCGACTCAGGTGCACGAGCAAACCCTTACCTTTGTGCCTAAGGCACTGACGATTGTTTTGCTGTTGCTGCTGTTTGCACCAATGATGACGGCAAGCTGCACTGAATTTGTACTGCATATATTTGATATCATCAATCAGGTAAGCAGTCAGACAGGCGTCGGGTAACAGGCGGAAAGGAGCAGGCTTTGGATTACTTTATCGTGCTGTTCCGCAGCTTTGAAACCAATCTTTTGGTTTTTGCACGGATACTCTCAATTTTTGCTTTTACCCCAATTCTTTCAAGACGTAACCTGCCTGTAATAGCAAGGGTTACAATTTCTATTTTTATCACATTGATTGTGATTATGGTTGTTCAGCCTGAACCCGTTGACTCGGGAACTCAGGCAGGAATTTACCTTATGATGCTGTTAAGGGAAACCTTTATCGGACTTGTGCTGGGCTTTATCACAAATATGTTTTTCAATACGGTGCAGGTCGCAGGTGAAATTATGGATATGCAGTCGGGTCTTGGTATGGCGAAGGTTTTCGACCCCGAAACCAACGTGCAGATGTCCGTTATGGGTTCCTTTATCAGCTTTATGATGTACCTTTATTTTTTTGCAACAAACTCTCATATGTCCTATATACAGCTTTTTGTTATCAGCTTTGATACCCTTCCTGTTGGAGGAGAGGGTTTCAACCCAGATTTGGGATACAATATCGTTTCCTATTTCTCGGTGCTGCTCGCAATGGTAACAAAGCTTGCGATGCCGATTATTGCGGCAGCGTTTATATTGGAATTCTGTATGGGTATGCTGATGAAATCTGTACCGCAAATTCAGATTATGGTTGTTAATATTCAGCTGAAGGTTGCGGTAGGATTTATGATGCTGTTTATTATCGCAATTCCTCTGGCGGAATTTGTCGATAACTATTTAGAGACATGGCTTGATGCCATAGCTCAGTTTATTACGATTATACCTGCATAGTAATATAACATGAGGTATAATTTCCAAAGATTATTACTTATAGTTTGTATAAAAGGAGATTTCTATGGCTGAAGGTAGCGGCGGCGAAAAAACCGAAAAGGCGACCGCCCATAAACGGCAGGAACAACGTAAAGAAGGCAACGTAATGCAAAGTAAGGACGTTGTTTCAGCGGCGTCGGTGCTTGTGCTTTTTTTCACTTTGAGATTGACTGCTCAGCTTATGTACCGAACTGTCACGGACGATATATCTTACTGGCTGTCCATTTCGGGTCACGGAATGGACAAAAACGGTACTCAGATTGAGGGTATGGAAATTGCTTCAAAGCTTATCCTCGAAATTACCAAAACTGTTCTCCTTTCAGCAGGACCTCTTCTTCTGATTTCGATGCTTATACCTATTATCGCAACGGGAGTGCAGACTAAATTTATTTTCTGCACAAAATCTTTTCAGTTCAAGCTTGACAAACTTAACCCGATTAACGGAATAAAGAGAATGTTCTCTTTGAGTGCTATGTTTGAACTGGCAAAATCCGTGCTGAAGCTGGTTATTCTCGGCGCTGTGGTATACAGCGAAATCAAGGGGAGAGTCGGCGAAATGTCACGGCTTCTTCAATATGATGTTTCAACAGGTCTGATTTATGTCGCTGATACGGTCTTTGCAATCTGTATGAAGCTTGCAGCGGTTTTTGTAGCTGTTGCAGCGGTGGATTTCCTGTATCAGAAATATAAATGGGAAAAGGATATGATGATGACCAAGCAGGAGGTCAAGGAAGAATATAAACAGCTGGAAGGCGACCCTCAGATTAAGGGTAAACGCCGACAGAAGCAGCAGCAGATGGCTATGGCAAGAATGATGCAGGCAGTCCCCGAGGCGGACGTAATTATCAGAAACCCTACCCACTTTGCGGTTGCAATTAAATACGACGAAAACAAGGACCGTGCGCCGATTGTTGTTGCAAAGGGCGCTGACAAGGTTGCTTTCAGAATTATAGATAAGGCGGCGGAACACAATGTTAAAATTGTGGAAAACGTTCCGCTGGCAAGAGGACTTTACAAGTCCGTAGATATCGGAAGGGAAATCCCTTATGAGTTTTACCACGCTGTCGCCGAGGTTCTGGCGTTTGTATACGACCTGAACGGAAAAAGGCCGAAAGGTATGTAGGCGGCAGATTCAGATAGAAAGGCAGGCTGCGTTATACCGTGAAAAAAATATTGAATAACTCGGTAACGGTATTCGTTATCCTGGCAATATTCCTTATTATCATTCCGCTGCCCACTTGGCTGCTGGATATGCTTTTTGTTGTGAATATTGCGCTGTCACTGGTTATTCTCCTTTTTACAATGTACATCAAGGAGCCGCTGGAATTCTCAATTTTCCCGTCAATGCTCCTTATTACAACAATTTTCAGACTCGGTCTGAACATTTCCTCTACTCGTCTTATCCTGATGAATCAAGGTAATGCGGGACAAATTGTTGCTTCTTTCGGTCAATTCGTAATGGGCGGTAACGCCGTTATCGGATTTATCGTGTTTATACTTATTACTGTTGTTCAGATGCTCGTTGTTACAAAGGGTGCTGAACGTGTTGCTGAAGTAACAGCGAGATTTACCCTCGACGCTATGCCCGGTAAGCAGATGGCTATCGATGCCGACCTTAACTCGGGTATCATTACCGAGGTCGAAGCAAAAATCCGCCGTCAGAAAATCCAGCGTGAGTCCGACTTCTTCGGCGCTATGGACGGTGCTTCCAAGTTCGTTAAGGGTGACGCAACATTTTCTATCGTTGCTGCAATCGTAAACCTCCTCGGCGGCGCAATTATGGGCCTCGTTTTCGACGGTATGGAATTTATGGAGGTTCTCAACGTTTACTCGCTGGCAACAGTTGGTGACGGACTCTGTTCACAGGTTCCTGCGTTGTTCATTTCAACCTCTATGGGTATGATTGTTACCCGTTCCGCTTCTGAGGATACCCTCAACTCCGATATCAAGAACCAGATGAGCGCTCAGCCTCTTGTAATGCTTATTGCAGGCGGCGTAATGATTGTTATGATGCTCATTCCTGGTTTCCCTAAGATTCAGCTTTTTGTTCTCGGTGCAGCTCTTATTGCTTTGGGTGTTGTTCTTATGCGTACTCAGAAGGAAGCTGCCATTCAGACGGACGCTGCTGCTCAGGAAATGGCTGCTAACAGAGAGGCGCTCTCTGAAATGGAATACTACAAGGATATCGACAACGTGTACAAGCTGCTCAATGTAGAGCCTATCGAAATGGAATTCGGCTACAGCCTTATTCCTCTTGCTGACGAAAACTCAGGCGGTACGCTTATCGAGCGTGTCGTAATTTTCAGAAAACAGTTTGCTATGGATATGGGTATGGTTTTTCCTTCGGTACGAATGACCGATAACCAGCACATCAACCCTAACCAGTATGTTATAAAAATCAAGGGCGAAATTGTTGCCCACGCGGAAATCCTTATGGACCATTACCTTGCTCTTGACAGCGGAAGCGTTACAAAGGAGGTTGACGGTATTGATACCGTTGAGCCTGCTTTCAACATTCCTGCTAAATGGATTTCCGAGCAGAATAAGCTCCGTGCTGAAATCGCAGGCTATACGCTTATTGACCCGACATCGGTTATTATTACACACCTGTCGGAAATCATAAAGAATTACTCCCATGAGTTGCTTTCAAGACAGGACGTAAAAACTATGCTTGATAAGCTGAAGGCAACTAATCCTACAATTGTTGAGGACATCGTTCCAAACATTGTTTCACCTGCTTATCTGCAAAAGGTTCTCTGTTTGCTGCTTAAAGAGGGCGTGCCAATCCGTGACCTCCAGACTATCCTTGAAACTATCGCTGATAACCAGCATAATATGAAGGATGTGGATAACACAACCGAGTATGTCCGTCAGGCTCTCAAGAGAACAATCACACGCCGTTTTTCCGACGGCGGACAGATACGCGTTCTTACTCTCGATACCGAAACGGAAAACAAGATTGTTGCTTCGGTAAAAAAATCCGAGCAGGGCTCTTACCTTGCTATGGACCCACAGACAATTCAGGTGCTTATTGCTTCGCTCAATGAGCAGATTGACACGGTCAAGGACGTTGTTCCTATGCCGATTGTCCTTACATCGCCTATCGTGCGTATCTATTTCAAGAAGCTGATTGACCAGTTTATCCCGAATGTTACGGTGCTTTCGTTCAGCGAAATCGATAATTCTGTGCAAATTCAGGCTGTCGGCAATGTAACTATTGAGGACGCTTTGGTCTGATATAAAGGACAGCGTTAAACGGAGGTGAGTTTTGTGGCTGAAACAGATAAGGAAGCCAAGGCGCTTCTGCTTTTGAAATACAAGGAAACAGGCGACAAAGCTCTCCGAAACGGTGTTATCCTTGCATATATGAATATCGTCAAGTATGCGGCTATGTCCACACGAAATATGTACCTCAAGTTTGCTGAAACCGATGACGTAATCAATGAGGCTACAATTGCACTGATGAGCGCCGTTGACAGCTTTGACCCAAGCAAGGGCGTAAAGTTTGAAACCTACGCCTCCATCAAGGTAAGGGGAGCTATAATCGACTTTATCAGACGGCAGGATTTTGTTCCGAGAAACATCAGACGCTTCGCAAAGGATTATGACTCCGCCTATACTATTTTATACAGCGAGCTTGACCGTGAGCCTACAACTAAGGAAATTGCAGACTATATGAAGCTTCCTGTCGAAAAGCTTGAAAGCTGTACCGCTCAGGCTGCTGCTGCTCAGACCCTTTCCTTTGAGGAAATGGTTATGGACAGCGGATTTGATATCCCCGATAAGGCTGATGAGGATGGTATGTGGGCTGCCGAAGCAGGTATCCACAAGCAGGAAAAAATGAAATATCTTGCGGACGCAATCCGTTCCCTTAAAGACAGGGAGCGCTTGGTTGTAACGCTTTATTACTACGAAAAGCTGAGATTTTCAGATATAGGAAAGGTTCTGGACGTTTCCGAAAGCCGTGTTTGTCAGATTCATTCACAGGCTGTTACAAAGATGAAAAAATATATGACCGATAATTTTGATATGTAGGAGGAAATTTATGCTCAGAGGTTATTACACCGCCGCTAATGGTATGATTAACGAGCAGAGAATACTCAACGTTATTACAAATAATATGGCTAACGCAAAAACCGCAGGTTACAAGTCCGACGAGGCTATCCCTACAACCTTTGCGGAGGAGCTTCTTCTTATAAATGGTGACCACAGCGATACGGGTACAATCCGATACCGCACTATCGACTATACCTTTACCGATTTGGAGCAGGGTACATTTGAAAACACTGGCTCACGCCTTGATATGGCTATTGTGGGTAACGTATATTTTAATATAGAGGAGCGCCGCAGCGGTGAAACTCTCCTTACAAGAAACGGACAGTTCACTATCAACGGTGAGGGTTACCTCACACTCGGTTCAAGCGGCTACGTCCTTGACGCAAACGGTCAGCGTATTCAGCTTGGTACTGCCGACTTCAAGGTTGACCGCTTTGGCACGATTACCGTTGATGACGGCAGAACCTTTGATTTAGGTCTGACATATATTGCACCAGGCACTGATATCGAAAAAGTTGACGATAACCTTATGCGTCCTTATGACGGAACTGCACTTAATGCTGTTCCTGCCGATGAAAATTATCAGATTAAGCAGGGCTGGTTTGAACGTTCAAATGTTGACGTGGCAGAGGAAACCATCAAGGCTATGGACTCCCAGCACGTTTTTACAGCCTGCAGTACAGCGCTTAAAATTCTCAACAGCGTAAACCAGATTGCCGCAAATGATTTGGCTAAAATAAACTAAGGAAAGGAATTGAACTGCTATGAGTAAAATCGGTTACCATACCGCCGCATCAGGCGTAATGGCTTATCAGATGGCGCTGGATATCACCGCCAACAATATGGCTAATGTAAACACAAACGGCTTTAAGGCTTCAAGACCTTCCTTTGCTGATTTGCTTTATACAGAAAGAAATAACGATAACGAAGAAACTCAGTTCGGTCACGGCGTAAGAGTTCCTAAAACCGATATGATGTTTGAACAGTCTACCCTCAGACATACCAACAGAGAGCTCGACTTTGCTGCTCTCGACGAGGGCTTTTTCGCAGTCCTCACTCCTGAGGGAAATGTCAACTACACCAAGGACGGCGCTTTCTACATTTCAAGAGAAAGCGAAACTGCACCTTGGGAGCTGGTAAATGAGTACGGAGCTTATGTTCTTGATTACAACGGTAACAGAATTCAGGTGCCTTTTGAAGAGGGCACTGAGAACGATATTGATGCAACAGCACTTGCTGAAATGGTAGGCGTGTTTACCTTTGAAAATCCTTACGGACTTGACCAGATTGGCGATAACTATTTTGAAGCAAACGCTTCAAGCGGTCCTGCCGCAGCAAATACTGACGCAGGCAAGAAGCAGTTCTATCTTGAAGCTTCTTCAACAAATGTTGCAAACGAAATGTCCAAGGTTATCGAGTTCCAGCGCGCTTTCCAGCTTAATATCAATATGGTAAAGACACACGACCGACTTGAAGATATTGTAAACAATCTCAGACAGTAATACCCCCCAATAATACAAGGAGGATTAACTAATTATGTCTATACAGAACGTAGAGCAGCTTCAGGATATGCATCTTGACGTGCTCAAGGAAATAGGAAATATCGGCTCGGGTAATGCCGCAAGCGCTTTGTCGGAGCTTATCCAGTGCAATACTGATATCACAGTTCCATCTGTAAAAATGCTTGACTTTTCCGAGGCAGTAAACTTCCTCGGCGGACCCGAAAATGTTGCAATCGGTATGCTCGTAGGTATCAAGGGCGACGTTACAGGTATGATGCTGTATGTACTCCAGCATTCCTTCGCAAGCAAAATGACAAGCACCCTTTTCGGCAGTGAAATTGAAGACCTTACCAATATGAATGAGATGGAAACCTCCTTCATTTCAGAAGTAGGCAATATTATGGCGGCTTCTTATGTAAACGCTATTTCTCAGCTGACAGGTATGATGATTGATATTTCCGTGCCCGTTATGACGGTTGATATGGTTGGAGCAATCCTCAGCGTTCCTGCCGTAGAATTTGCGCAGGTAGGAAACAAGGTTCTTTTTATTGACGATGGCTTCGTAATCGGCGACGGCGAAATCAAGAGCAATATGATACTCGTTCCCGAAATGCAGTCTCTCGAAACGCTTTTCACAAGACTGGGAGTGAGTGTATAAATGGCTAATGTAACAGTCGGAATTGCCGACCTCAACGTTGTAAAGGCTCCCGATACGCTTGTAACCTATGCACTTGGTTCCTGCGTGGGAATTTGCCTCTATGACCCGGAAAAGAAAATTGCCGGAATGGCACATATAATGCTCCCACTCAGTAAAGAGGCAGTTCAGGGCGTCGATAATAAGCGCCGCTATGCCGATACGGGCATTATGGAGCTTATTCAGGATATGAATTTGCAGGGTGCTTCAACAACACGTCTTGTTGCCAAAATTGCAGGAGGAGCGCAGATGTTCAGCGTTAACTCTGCCGTGTTCAATATCGGTGAAAGAAATGTTGCAGCTGTAAAGAAAATCCTCTCTGCATACAGAATTAGAATTGTTGCCGAAGAAACAGGACAGAATTTCGGACGAACTGTATTCTTCCACGCCGACACAGGTATGATGGAAGTCCGTGCCGCAACAAGGGAAACAAAATTTGTATAATGGGTGTAATATAAGTATAATTACACCTAAATAATACAGACAGTAAAATATGTAGAAATAGAAAAGCCACACCCGATAGGATTGCTGTATCCTGTCGGGTGAGGTGTTTTTATATGGTTATTTCTCTTTGAAGTATAAATAGTACTGTACTGTAGCACAAAACGATAATGTTGAGCAGGTAAATATTGAAATAACAAATTGAACATTGTTATTGCTTAAAGACGCGGATATACACGAACAAATGATAGCTATGGTAAATCCGATTGCGGCGTATAGATGATAAACTTTCTTTTTGAATTTTACTTTAGATATCTGTTCATTCTCTTCCTTTATAATCGGCATATCATCATCACTCTCGTAATTATCGTGAATGAGATAATCGGACGATACACCAAACAAATCGCAAAGCCCCAGCAGATTAATCATATCGGGAGTGGAGTCGCCCGCCTCCCAGCGTGATCCCGCCTGCCTTGAAACCCCATGCGCCTCGGCAAGCTGTTCCTGAGTCATATTGCGGGATTTTCTTAATTGAACCAGCTTTTCACGAAAAATCATAATGTCCCTCCTGTTGTTTTACTGTACTTACATTATAGCTGATATGCCGCAAAAAGTCTACCACATAAACTTTACATCTGCGCAATTGAATGTAACATA
>JAZSHA010000174.1:0-3890 GCA_045533025.1 Oscillospiraceae bacterium | reverse complement strand
ATACTCATCAAAAAAAGCAATTATTTTATTGTAATCGGGCATAATCTTTTCCTTTCGTAATAATTATACAAAATATTACGCTTTGTATAATTCAGCCGTATCCCTTTTAACCCTCAAATATTGAAGCCGCAACATCATCTGCGGAAATGTTATAAGAACCATCGGCAATCATTGACTTGAGAGCCGCAATTCTTTCGGGTGAAGCAAAGCTTTCAACGGACTTCTTGGCGGAAGCCTTAGCGTTTGCGAGAGCGCCTGCTCCTGAAGCTGCGGAAAATTCAGCCTTATCGGTGTTCTTTGCCGCAGGTGAGCCGATTTTCTTCTTAGCAGGCTCATAAGCGTTTTTCATATATGCGGACATAACCGAACTGTAATTCTTAATCTCCATAAAAGCAATCCCGTCCTTTCGTATTTGCATTGGCGTGCAAACATAGTTACAGCGATAAAAATCCCTCTATTAGTTTTATCGGCAGGTACACAAAAAACTTTAATAAAAAAATTTATTTTTTCGGAAAAATTTTTTGTGCTGTTAATATAATCTAAACATTATACTTTGAGTATAAATTAGTTGCTTGGATACACAATTTAATCTGTGCTTTTTTGGCAAAATAACGGTTTAGTGTTATTATTTTAACGTTGTATTGACTACATTGACGAATTATTGTAAAATAAATATGAATGATACCTCAAGGAAGTGATTTTTTCAATGACAGGCTCCCGTTTTTTCAGAATAACCGCTGCGGCTCTGGCTGCTGCAATGCTTTCCTCCTGCGGTGTAAAAAACGATATTGCCGAAAAATCAGATTTCCTTTTCGATACATACGCTAATACCCGTATCTGCGGCAGCAATCCCAATGAAACGGTGAACAAGCTGAGCAATAATTTTCAGCAGCTTGACGCTTCCTTTTCCCTTTGCTACAATACAGTTGCTTTACAGCTTCCCGACAATGCGGTGTACGATGAATGTCTTGGTAAAATCAGCACACTGTCTGACAAATACGGTGAGGGGATAAATCCTGCCTGCGGTGAGCTTACCGCATTATGGGGCATTTCAACGGACAATCCGAGTGTACCGACGGAGAGTGAGATTTCAGATGTACTGAAAAGAATTCCTGATGATGATATCTTCACCGAAACAACAATGCTTGATTTCGGTGCTGCTGCAAAAGGGTATGCCTGTGATAAAGCTTATGAACTGCTGAAGAAAACCGATACGGAATATGCAACGGTTTCTCTTGGCTCGTCAACGCTTCTCTACGGTGCAAAGCCTAACGGGAAATTCAATGCAGGTGTAACTAATCCCGACAAGGGCGAGGGGTACTTAGGAATAATCGAAACGGACGCCGCATTTATTTCCACAAGCGGCGTCTACGAAAGATTTTTTGAAGTCGACAGCAAGCGCTACAGCCACATTTTTGATATGGAAACGGGATATCCTGTTGAAACTGATTTGACCTCGGTTACTGTGATAGTCCCTGCGGAAACGGCTGACGGGGGGATAATGTCCGACTTTCTCTCAACGCTGATTTACATTCAAGGTACGGAACAGCTTGACAAGTGGCTTGCTTACGAGGAATTCGAAGTTATTGCCGCTGACGTGAACGGCGTTGTTTACACCGACTGCGGTAGATTTATGCTTGATAAAAACAGTGGTTACAGCTATGGAAAATAAAGAAAGAAAAGTCATAAACAAGCGTGATACTATTATAATGGTATTGATAATAATTTTTGCTCTTGCTTTCCTATTCATTCCGAAACTTGCGGACAGGGGAGGTACAGCTGTTATAAAATGCGGCGATGAGGTTGTTGCACTGCTTGAACTCAGCAAAAGCGGCGACTACACTTTTTCCGAATTTGAGGGAATGATTTTCACTGTTGCAGACGGAACAATCTCCGTTACCGAAAGCAGCTGTGGCGACCATACCTGCATACGGACGGGTGCAATCTCCCGAAGCGGAGAGGTAATCGTCTGCGTGCCGAACAAGGCGGCGGTGACAATTGAAAGCAAAAAACAGAGCGAATTAGACGTGGTACTGAAATGATTGGATTTAAACCTGAAAAGGTTTCGGCGGCAAGATATGTTGCGGTAATGGGTATGCTTTTTGCGGCAACTGCGGCGCTGAACCTTATAGAAAGCATTTTGTCGGCGGCTTTGCCTGCGGGAATGAGAGTGGGGCTTGCGAACATAGTAATTATGGCGGCAATCCTCAGCATAAATCTCCCCTCAGCGGCGCTGCTGGTTATACTGAAAGCTGCTTTTGTCCTTCTGACAAGAGGCTTTTCCGCAGGGGTGCTGTCCCTTTGCGGTGGCGCACTTGCCTTTGGAGTAACGGCTTTGCTGTTCAAAAAATCAAACGCCACATACATATTGATAAGCGTATTCGGTTCAATTGCCCATACTCTAGGTCAGCTTCTTGCGGCACGGGTCATACTGGGCACGGGAGCAATTTTCGCATACGCTCCCATACTTGCGGTAAGCTCGATTGTGGCAGGCGTCTGCACGGGTATCGTGCTGAAAGCGGTTTTCCCGCAGATTGAAAGGGTATTGAAAAAAGAAAAATGATTACTTGATGTATATTACGATATGCACTATACAAGGAGGATTATAAATGAACAAGCTTAACGGTATTCACCTTGCTCACAATAAGGGTACCAAGAAGTGCGAAACGATTGATTTTCCGCTTCCGAAAAGCGTGATAATTCCCATGTCACAGCACATGGGCGCACCTTGCGACAGCCTTGTGAAAAAAGGCGACGAGGTTACTGTTGGTCAGAAAATCGGTGACTCGGGTGCATTTATGTCAGCACCTATCCATTCTTCCGTTTCGGGTAAGGTTACCGACGTTACCGACTACCTGCTCCCAAACGGCTCCGTCTGCAAGGCTGTTATAATAGAAACCGACGGCAATCAGACAGTATGTCCCGATTTGCGTGCACCTATGATAAATGACAGACAGTCTCTTATCGCCGCTGTACGTGACTGCGGTCTGACAGGTTTGGGCGGTGCAGGCTTCCCGACCCACATCAAGCTGAATTATGACCCTGCAAAGACTCCTGTTGATACGCTGGTTATCAACGCCGCTGAGTGTGAGCCGTACATAACAAGCGACTACCGAGAGATTATGGAGAATTCAAACGATATTATCGAGGGTATTCTCCTTGTTCAGAAATATATGGGCATACCAATGTGTAAGGTCTGCATTGAGGACAACAAGCCTGACGCTATCGAGCTTATGAAGGAGAAAACCGCTGAAATCGGTTCGATTGATATTATTACTTTGCCATCTGAGTATCCTCAGGGTGCGGAAAAGGTTATCGTTTATTCCGCAACGGGAAGAATTGTTGCTGAGGGCGAGCTTCCTTCACATCAGGGCGTAATGGTTATGAACGTTTCAACCGTTTCCCATATCTACCGCTACTCTCAGGACGGTATTCCTCTTGTAAAGCGCCGTATCACCTTTGATGGCGACGCTGTTTCCGAAAACAAGGGTAACTACTTCGTGCCAATCGGTACGAGAGTTTCCGAGCTTCTTGCCCACGGCAAGGCTGATGACGCAAAGAAAATTCTTTACGGCGGTCCTATGATGGGTATGTGCCTTTATGACACTGAACAGCCTGTTACAAAGACAACAAACGCAATCCTTGCTTTCCGCAACGGAGAATCACCAAAGACAACCGCTTGTATCAGATGCGGAAAATGCGTGAGAACCTGTCCTTTCGGACTTATGCCTCTTATGATTGAAAAGGCATACAACGCAAAGGATGTTGAAGAACTGAAAAAGTTGAAGGTAATGCTTTGTATGAACTGCGGCTGCTGTTCATATGCCTGTCCTGCACACAGACCTCTTGCTGAAATCAATCAGCTTGCAAAGAGTTTAATCCCAAGAAAG
>JAZSHA010000202.1:0-2437 GCA_045533025.1 Oscillospiraceae bacterium | reverse complement strand
AGGCGCAACGTCTTTAAGCTTGTCCGCATTACGGATAATATCACCTATTGTTCGGCAACCTGCACGAAGAATTGCATTGTGATTCCTTATGGAAAGCTTAAGCGTAGCAACACCCTTGTCATTCAGCTTTTCGGTTGTATCAGGCGCAAGGTTGATTTCTTTTTCTGTATTTTCGGCCTGAACGTCAGAAGCTTCAACCGACGTATCAACGCTGCTTTTCGGCAGCGGATTTTCTTCAATTTTTCCATTTGGCAGCGGATTGCTCCATCTTGAATAGGTTTTACTCATTGTTTTGTTCCTCCTTTGCTGGCTTAGCAATCATCGTACTCATCGTTCCACCCATAAGGATATCGCAAAACCGCTGACTATCTTTCGCCATTGAATTGTACATCGTTTCAGCCGCAAGCATTATTGCTGCAGTAAAAAAAAGCATTTCAAAATCGTTAACCTTCACCGTGGAAACACATTCAACATATTTGTTCATAATCTGTGAAGCGATTTCATCCGCTCTGTCCTGATCACCAGCTGTAATTGCCTCTATGTATTCAACATCCAACTTATTCACTGACAACACCTCCACGAATAACATCCAAATCAGCCTTAAGTTCATCAATGCGGAACTGGATGCCACAGTTCAACGCATCATCCTCAGCGATAGAAGCATTGATTTTATCAATGGCCGCATACTTGTTAAGCATACGTTCTGTAATCTTGTTCTGCTCTGCCGAAAGTACAGCAATTTTATCTTCAATCGCTGTTATGGTGTCAGCTGAAAAATACCTGCTCTTGACAGGTTCAATGTTTTCGGGTATAATAGGGTCAGAAACATTTCCAAAGTGTTTTTCCCCTGAGTCTGTATCGGTTGCCGCCGATGCAGGCTCTTCTTTTTTTGCTTCATATTCCGCCCACGCCTTTTCGTATTCTTCCATATCGGTGTCAGGAGTAACCTCGCAGGGAGGTGTGCCATCTTCACACAAAGCGTCAAGCTTGGAATCCTCAAAAGCCTGATTCCACATTTCTTCTTCCTCTTTTGCCTTCTGCTTCTTATAGTCACTCACCCATTTACAGAGTGTTTTGTAATTAATTTTCAACTTTGAAGCAATCTCTGACAGCTTCATACCCTGCTCATAAAGCTGTAAAGCCTTTTCCTTCTGCTTGTCCGTGTATTTCACGTCCTCATCCTCCTTATTATTTATCACGGGCAACTCGTGCCCCTTCTCTCTGATTCTGCTCATTATGTCATATATGCTGTCAGGCGCATCACCGCTAAGCGACCAGCCTTTTCTAAGCGGCCTTTTGCACTTGACTGCAATCTGCTCAGGTGTCAGTCCTTCCCACAGCAGGTCGTGCACCTTCTGTTCCATCCAGCTCAGTGACCGTTTGGTCGGTGCATCTATGTGATGCCACGCCATTGTTATCCTCCTTCCAAATCTTATCTATGCAACGCAGACACACCCAGTCTGTAAAATCGCCATCATCGGAATAATTTCCGCATTTCGTACAAGTAAATGTCATTTCGGTCTCCTCTCGTCAGGTACCGTAAGCAACCCACTCAGGAACCCGCTAACTCCGAGGACTATAAAGGCAATGGAAACATACACGATTGTTTCCGTGGCACTTATGTATCCCTTTTCTAAGCTTCCGCTTATGCAGAACACTGCGAACATTGCCACGAAGAATACTACTTCGAGCACTCGCTTGATTATTTTCTTTTTCATGCCTGCTCACCTGCCTTGATATCGTAAAGCATTTTTGCGAACTTGATTGTCGTGCTCAAATATAACAAACAATCTATTCTCATTTTGCGTTGCTCGAACGGCTCGTCCTGGGGTCCGCCTCGTGAAGTGCAGCTCGTGCCGCTTCAAGGTGACTATACGCTTCAAGAAGCTTATCCATTACCGCACACCTGCCTTTTTATTGTGTATCTCTGCAACGTCGGGTTTTTTGCCTTCTGCGGCATTCCCGCATTCGGCGGGAAATATGCAAATATTGCTTCATGCGGGAGTTTGAGGTAATCAAGTATCTGATATATCTCGTTTATTTCCCAGCCGTACCTGTTTGTCAGGCGATACGAAACGTATGACGGACTCTTGCCGAGATAATTTGCAAGGTCTCCGCTGCTGATATCCAGCTCGGACATTCTACCTCTCAGTTTTGAATATGGTTTCATATAGCACTCCTCCTTATATCGAAAACTTTTATCGGCCTGCCGTATTCATCGAGCTTTGCGTATTCGGGGTTTGTAGTCGCAGCACAATGCTCGCTGCAACACTCACCCCCGACGGAACGCTTGCACTCGATATTCTTCGTGGGGTCACATAAATAAGCCTTGTCGGGCTTAACAATTTTCAGGACCATGTTTGCCATTGCCAACCTGCTCACCTCCATCATAAACTCCTAAAATATCTGCAATCCTTATCATTACATCTGATATGTG
>JAZSHA010000054.1:0-4810 GCA_045533025.1 Oscillospiraceae bacterium | reverse complement strand
CAACTACAGCAGCAGCAGCGAGAGCTACAGGAATTACAGCGAGAGCAACGGAAGCGTTACCTGTTGTTGGGTTAGCAACTTCTGGAGCTGGTTCTTCAGCAGGCTCGTCAGCTGGTTCTTCAGCAGGCTCGTCAGCTGGTTCTTCTACTGTATCATCAGCAGCTGGTTCGTCGTCGATTTCAGCACCGTCGCCGTCAACGCCAGCATCGGAAGAAGCATCTTCGTCAGCGCCAGCAACACATTCAACTGTGAGGGAATCCCAGTACCATGTGTTGGATGTAGCGAGCTTCATAGAACGGAGGTAGAGAGCGTAGTCGTTCTCTGTCATAGCGCCGTCCATGATAGCATCCCAACCGAAGGAGAGGGAAGTAGCTGTCCAGTCAAAGTAATCTGTTTCAGCGAGGGACATTGTGATGCCTTCGTTAACGATGAGAGCGCCCTGGAAGAGGTTGTAGCCAGCCCAGTCAAAGCCAACCATCTTTGTGCCTTCTGGATCGTAGTTTGTCATGTAGAGGTGCTGAGCAAAGCTTGTGCAGTCGATAGAACCGTTATCATCGTACTTACCAGCATCGTTAACCTTCTTGATAGCTGTGTTGAATGTAAATGTTACAGACTCATAGTTTTCGATAGCATCGTTGAGTACAGCTCTTACGTTTACATAAGACTTGTAATCACCAGGCTTGGAAGCGTTCTGGAGGTTGTTAGCAGCGTTTTCGAGGTAACCGATGATTTCTGTGTTGTTCTTAACATCAGTCTTGAATGGGTAAACATCATCACCTGTGGAGTTCTTGTAGTTAGAAGCCTTAACCTTGTTTGTGAGCTTTGTAGGTTCAGCATTAGGTGTTGTTGTTTCTGTATCTTCGCCTTCAACAACGAATGCAGTGTTAACTGTGTAAGCAGTTGTCTTTGTTACCTTAGCCTGGTCAGCAGCAGCAAGAGCATCATAAGTTGCCTTGTCAATTGTTGTGTCAGCAGCGTGTACAGTTGTTGTATTTGTGATATCAGCTGTAGCATAGTAACCGCCAGCAGTACCGCCTACGAGAGCCTGCTGTTCAGCTGTAAGTGTAGCATATTCACCATCTGTGATTGCAGAGCCAGCAGTAAAGAGAGTTGTTGTATTTGTGATATCTTCGTCAACTGTATAAGTATCAACTACATCTACGTTGAGCTTATCAGCGGAAGCAAGAGCTTCATACTGTGCAGCTGTGAGTTCATCGTCAACTCTGTAGATTGTATCTTCGCCTTCTGTTACAGTTGTTGTAGAACCTGTGAATTCAGCGTATACCTGAGTACCAGCAGCATCGAGAGCCTGGGAAACTTCTGTTGTAGAACCGCCCCATTCGTAGTCTTCGTGTTCTGTTGTAGCAACAACAGTCATATCGTAAGAACCTTCAGCGAGGGAAGCAGCAGGAATTGTAACTTCCTGTACATACCAGCTTGTATCGAAGTTGTCAGCGCCCCAGTCAGAAGCGAAGTCAAATACCTTAGAACCAGCACCACCAGCAGTATCCTTGAATACTACAGAGAGCTTCTTAACCTTGTAGCCAGCAGGAAGAGTTGTGAGACCAACCTTAATGTCTGTACCACCCTGAACGTTAGCAATTGTACCAGTGATATCAACTGTACCGTCAGTAATTCTTACGTGCTTGCTGAGGTTGTAGATAAGAGTTGTGTCTTCGAGAGCGGAAACTGTTGTAGCCATTGCAGATACAGCTACTGCGCCTGCTGCGAGAGCAGCGATTGTCTTTTTCATGTTCATGAAAAATTCCTCCTTGTTTTGTTTTAAGTTTTTTCTTTATTTATTTCCAGTTAAAATGGAAATCAAATAGAATATATGTATACAGGCGTACTTAAACGCTTTCTGTATATCACGCTATTATTCTAACATTTCGTATTCAAACTGTCAATGTACACTTGCGCCAAATTTTCAGACACGTTTTCAGCGTTTATGCACACTTTTCACTAATTTTTGCAGTTTTAAGCAGAAACGTCAGAGTCTTTCGGTAACCTTTCAGCAACTTTCGTAACGGTTTTGTAACCTTTCCGTGCTTTTCCTGTCACGGTAATTTCGCCCGTTTTTCACAAATCGGCTCCGAAAACGATTAATATTATATCATAGCTTAAAGGATTTGTCAAGAAAAAGATTTCACGAAAGGAGTTGACTTTAGAAAATAATTGCTGTATAATAAGTATAGAAAAGGGTATCAGCAATTTGACGGTTGTTCCCTTTCAGCCTTTAGTTGTTAAAAATAACCGCATGCTTGGGACGCAGGGCGGTTATTTTTGTATCCTTATTTCTTTTTGCTGTTTTTTGTAACAGTGTAAATAAGGGAGATAACGCCGGTAAGCATAATAACAAAAGTAAATAAACTTTCATATGTAACCATAGTTACCAATCCCCCTTTCTTACGAAAGAGAGCGAACCGCCTGTCATAGCTGATACCCATTCGCATTATAGCATATATGCCCTAAATTGTCAAACCCTCTCTCAGCCGCTTGGTTGAGAGAGGGTTTGACGTTTCTCCGATATTTACACTGTCTTTTCGTCAGTAAATTTTGAATGGCTTATTCCCATCAGCAGCCAGAAGAACGGTGCAACCGTAACTGCGCTGACACTGAAATATGCCTGCACGGAATAAGCGATAACCGCTGTAAGCAATGCGGGACGGAACCACTTTTCACGGTCATTGACGAACTGCTTCAAATCCTTCACAAGTCGGTAAACAGTGATACCCAGCAGCGCAAGATACAGAATAAGTGACGGAATACCGCGTGTTGCGGCGATATAAAGGTACTCGTTGTAGCTTCGGTCAATGCTGTCAGTCATAGTTTCCATATCGGAAATCTGTATTTTCGCCATCATATCGGGTCCCACACCAAGAAGGGGGTGCTCCTTAATCATATCAATGCTTCTTTCAGCACCGATTTTCCAATGACTGTCGGGATTTATAGGTGATGGTCCGCCTACAATGAAAAGACGGTAATAAGCGTCAGTATAGGCAATCGACTTGTCACGGAACTGATTTATTCCCGTTACTTCATTGATGTCGTAAACGTTGATGCCCTGAGTTGCAGCAACGATACCGAAAACCGCTGCGAAGGAAAGAATTATCGCAGCAAGTCTTTTTCCCGAGCTTTTCAGCAGACCAGCTTCAAATTTTGTTTCCTTTTTACCTGCGGTAAGCTCCAGCACGATTATTACAACAAGAGCTGTGCCGATACCGATAAGCGGCACTATAGATGATGTGAAAAGTCCCGTCAGGAAGAACAGCACCGATGATGCTCCGTAAACCGTTGCTCTGCGCAGGTTCTTTTCGTAGATTGCGCCGCTGATTGCTACAGCTGTAACAAGTGTAAGGAACGAGCCATAGAAGATAGGGCTGTCCGAAAGACCGCTTGAAAGGTGCACATCTTTAAGAAGAACAATAGCAGGAAGCTTTCTGAAATCTGATGGGAAGCCCCAAGGAATATGCTGCATAACCGCAACAATAGCCTGAACGATACCTGCCCCCACAAGAACATCAAAGACAACCTTTACCGAGGAATGTTTCATTACAGCTGTTGCAAGAAGAAAAATCCCGAAATAAGCGAACAGCGCCAGCAGGCCCTCGTATCTTCCCAATTCGCCGAGAAGCAGGGTGTTGATTACTTCTTGAGATGTATTGCTCAGTGCGGCACGGTAATAGGAAGCAAATGCCAGCACGGCAAGTCCCACAATAAGAAAAGCGGCAGGATATTTTTTAAATGTGATATCCTTTCTCAGCAGCAATACTATATAAAAAAGTATGCAGGAGAAACCTGTCGCATAGAGGAACGAGCCGAGAAAAGAGCTTGTACCCTCAATTCCCGTAATAAACATACCTCCCACAAGGGGCACGATAATGCAGGCACAAAGCAAAGCGATTATCCATTTCCTTACGGTTGTGTACTTCATATTCAGAATGAAGTTGGATTTTTCAGATGTACCGAATATGGTTTTTGGCATAGGATACCTTCTTTCTGAGTTTACAAGTTGTAATATACATTTCCAAAAATACCCCGTGTTAAATCACACGGGGTATTTATTTGATTTAAATAAATACAAGTCGAGTAGGACCCTTACTCCGATGTTTTTTCGCAAAGCGAAAAAACTCGGAAACGAACGCCTGCGTTCGTTTTAAACTCGGAAATAACTTTTGGCAAAGCCAAAAGTTATTTTGCGTATTCTACTGCACGGCTTTCTCTGATGAGGTTAACCTTAATCTGTCCTGGGTAATCCATCTCGTTTTCAATCTTCTGAGCAATTTCACGAGCAATGATAACCATCTTTTCATCGTTAATCTTGTCAGGGAATACCATAATACGAACTTCACGGCCAGCCTGAATAGCAAAGGACTTCTCAACTCCGTCAAAGGAAGTACAGATTTCCTCAAGCTTCTGGAGACGCTTGATGTAGTTTTCATAGTTTTCGCTTCTTGCACCGGGACGTGCTGCGGAAATTGCATCAGCAGCCTGAACGAGGGAAGCGATAACTGTCTTAGGCTCTACATCGCCGTGGTGAGCTTCGATAGCATGGATAACGTCTGCATTTTCCTTGTACTTGCGGCAGACATCAACACCAATCTGAACGTGTGAACCTTCGATTTCGTAGCTGAGAGCCTTACCGATATCGTGGAGAAGACCTGCACGGCGTGCAAGGTTAGCGTCAACGCCAAGCTCGGAAGCCATAATACCAGCTAGATGAGCAACCTCAATAGAGTGGTTGAGAACATTCTGACGGTAAGATGTACGGTAGTGAAGTCTACCGATGAGGCGTACAAGCTCGTGGTTA
>JAZSHA010000164.1:0-10640 GCA_045533025.1 Oscillospiraceae bacterium | reverse complement strand
GCCGTCCATCTGAGCAGCACCAGTGATCATGTTCTTAACATAGTCAGCGTGGCCTGGGCAGTCAACGTGAGCGTAGTGACGGTTGTCAGTTTCGTACTCAACGTGAGCTGTGTTGATTGTGATACCTCTTTCTCTTTCTTCAGGAGCCTTATCGATGTTTGCGTAATCTTCGAATGCAGCCTGTCCCTTGAGGGAGAGATACTTTGTGATAGCAGCAGTAAGAGTTGTCTTACCGTGGTCAACGTGACCGATTGTACCAATGTTAACGTGTGGTTTGGTTCTTTCAAATTTAGCCTTTGCCATTGGAATAGTCCTCCTTATAAATATTATAGTAGAATACTAACACCTATATTTTATCAGATTTGATAAAAAATTGCAAGTGTTTTCTTCAAATTTTATAAAAAATATTAGTCGTTGTTCTTGCTTCTTGCAGACATAATCTTTTCTGCGATGGAGCGTGGAACTTCGATATAGCTGTCAGGTTCCATGGAGTACTGACCACGACCCTGTGTCTTGGAACGGAGGTCGTTGGAGTAACCGAACATTTCAGACAGTGGAACAAGAGCGTCAACCTGAGCAACGCCATTGTTGATTTCCTGACCGAGGATCTGACCACGACGAGCATTGAGGTCGCCGATTACAGTACCCATATAGTCATCAGGAACGATAGCTGCAACCTTCATGATTGGTTCGAGGATGCAAGCGTCTGCCTTCTTCATAGCTTCCTTGAAAGCCATAGAGCCAGCGATAGAGAACGCCATTTCAGAGGAGTCAACTTCGTGGTAAGAACCATCGTAAAGTGTAACCTTAACGTCAACTACCTGATAGCCAGCGAGTACACCAGCCTTCATAGCGCCCTGGATACCCTTGTCAACAGCAGGAATGTATTCCTTAGGAATAGCACCGCCGACAACGGCATTAACAAACTCGTAACCCTTACCGGATTCGTTAGGCTCAACCTTGATCTTAACGTGACCGTACTGACCCTTACCACCGGACTGACGTGCATACTTGTGATCAACGTCAGCGAGCTTCTTGATTGTTTCCTTATAAGCAACCTGAGGTGCACCGATGTTAGCCTCTACCTTGGATTCTCTGAGGAGACGGTCAACGATGATATCCAGGTGAAGTTCACCCATACCAGCGATGATTGTCTGACCTGTTTCTTCATCAGTCCATGTTCTGAATGTTGGGTCTTCTTCAGCAAGCTTAGCAAGACCAATACCCATCTTTTCCTGACCAGCCTTTGTCTTAGGCTCGATAGCGAGCTGGATAACTGGTTCTGGGAATTCCATGGATTCGAGAATGATAGGTGCCTTAGGGTCACAGAGTGTATCACCTGTTGTTGTGTTCTTAACACCAACACAAGCAGCGATATCGCCTGCGTATACAGTTTCGATATCCTTTCTGTGGTTGGAGTGCATCTGAAGGATACGACCCATTCTTTCAGAGTTATCCTTAGTTGCATTGAGAACTGTAGCACCGGAATCTACTGTACCGGAATATACACGGAAGTAGCAGAGCTTACCAACAAATGGGTCAGTTGCAATCTTAAATGCGAGAGCTGCAAATGGTTCCTTGTCGGAGGAAGGTCTTTCTTCTTCCTGCTCTGTATCTGGGTTGATACCCTTGATTGGTGGGATATCAAGTGGAGATGGCATATAGTCAACAACTGCGTCAAGAAGCTTCTGAACGCCCTTGTTCTTGTAGGATGTACCACATACAACAGGAACCATAGCGTTAGCGATTGTACCCTTACGGATACACATCTTGATTTCATCAATTGTGAGTTCTTCGCCAACGAGGTATTTCATCATAATTTCCTCGTCCTGTTCAGCAACAGCTTCGAGGAGCTTTTCACGATATTCCTGAGCCTTATCAGCCATATCAGCAGGGATTTCTTCAACTCTGATATCCTTGCCGAGGTCATCGTAATAGCAGTATGCCTTCATTTCTACGAGGTCGATGATACCCTTGAATGTGGACTCAGCACCGATAGGAAGCTGAATCGGAACAGCGTTACACTTCAGACGGTCGAGCATCATTTCTACAACACGGTAGAAGTTAGCACCCATAATATCCATCTTGTTAACGTATACCATTCTTGGTACCATATATTTGTTAGCCTGTCTCCAAACTGTTTCAGTCTGAGGCTCAACACCGCCCTTAGCACAAAGAACTGTTACAGAACCGTCGAGTACACGGAGTGAACGGTCAACTTCTACTGTAAAGTCAACGTGACCTGGGGTGTCAATGATATTGATTCTATGGCCTGCCCAGTGTGCAGTTGTAGCAGCGGAGGTAATTGTGATACCTCTCTCCTGCTCCTGCGCCATCCAGTCCATTGTTGCAGAACCTTCGTGAGTTTCACCAATCTTGTGGTTGATACCAGTATAGAAAAGGATACGCTCAGTTGTAGTTGTTTTACCTGCGTCAATGTGCGCCATTATACCAATATTTCTTGTTTGTTCAAGTGAACAATCTCTTGGCATAATATTTCCTCCAATTTAGTACCCTGCAAACCAGGGCAATCACGTTTATGTGCAGATTACCAACGGTAGTGTGCGAAAGCCTTGTTAGCTTCAGCCATCTTGTGAGTATCTTCACGCTTCTTGCAAGCACCGCCGATACCGTTTGTAGCGTCGATAATTTCGTTAGCGAGTCTTTCCTTCATTGTTCTCTCGCTTCTTGCTCTTGAATATGTTGTGAGCCATCTGTGACCGAGAGTCTGCTTTCTTTCAGGTCTTACCTCCATTGGTACCTGGTATGTGGAACCACCAACTCGGCGAGCCTTTACTTCGAGCAGAGGCATGATATTTTCCATAGCCTGTTCGAATACTTCGAGAGCGTCCTTGCCTGTCTTTTCTGCTACGATTTCAAATGCACCGTATACGATTTTCTGAGCAACACCCTTCTTACCATCGAGCATGATGTTGTTGATGAGACGTGTTACGAGCTCAGAGTTGTAAACAGGATCACAAAGAACCTCACGCTTTGCAATTTTACCTCTTCTTGGCACAATACTTCCCTCCTTCATAATAATGCTATCATAGGTACTCGTTTCACCTCACGCCGCCGATAGTAGCGGCGGATGACACGCACGACCAATGCAGAGGCTTCATCTATATAAAAATGAATCTCCGCACAAATCTGCGGTTTGGTTTCATTGAGTATACTTTAATTTAAGACACTTTCAGCTTACTTAGCTGCGCCTGCCTTAGGCTTCTTTGCACCGTACTTGGAACGAGCCTGATTTCTCTTAGCAACGCCCTGTGCATCGAGTGTACCTCTGATGATGTGGTAACGTACACCAGGGAGGTCCTTTACTCTACCGCCTCTGATAAGAACAACGGAGTGTTCCTGGAGGTTGTGGCCGATACCTGGAATGTAAGCTGTTACTTCAGTACCGTTTGTAAGTCTTACTCTGGCAATCTTTCTCATAGCGGAGTTAGGCTTCTTAGGTGTAGCTGTTCTAACTGCTGTACATACGCCTCTCTTCTGAGGTGAGCTCTGGTCGATTGCTACCTTCTTCTTAGCGTTGTAACCCTTCTGAAGAGCTGGTGCAGTGGACTTCTTTTCGAGAACTTTTCTTCCCTTACGAACTAACTGGTTAAAGGTTGGCATAATCTATCTCCTTTCTTCAAATATTCTGTGCGCAATATCACCTGACATTCACACACTTGATTATTATACACAAAGAAAATCCGTTTGTCAAGCATTTTCCACAAATTTTTCAGCAAATTTTTTATACTGTAAATTTGTGGTATGTACAACAAACGGATTATGAATATTTCTTTATTATTCCTTGAAATCTGTGCCGCCGTAACGGAGATTTACGCTGTCACCTTCGATAACCTTCGAATAAAAGCCTTTTTTCTTTTCGGCAGCTTTTTTAAGGAAGCCAAGTCCTACTCTTGCTGCAATAAAGACAATACCGAATACCAAAATAGCTGTCAGCTTTTTATTGAAAGCAAACATTTCGATAAAATAAACAGCAAACATTATCACAGCGAAAATAACTGCTGCTTTACCTGCGATATCGGATATAAGTATAACCTTATCAGCTGACATATATTCCTGCTCATTGTTTCGGCGCCACTGTTCATACTCAGCACGCTTTTTATCCTCGGTTTCTATATCCCTGTCAACCTTCTGCTCGGACTGTTCCTTTGCGGCACGCAATTCCTTATAAAGCTCACCATCTGCATTGGAAACGATATTATTCTTGACCTTCTGCACGTATCCGGCCTTGGTTTCAATATCAATTTCTTCATTCTGCGTAAGCATTCTGCGTTTTACGCGGCTGACGTTCTTTGCGGAGTTTTCGCCGCTGTAATCCTCCATTTTATCGCTGGTTTCAATATACTCCGCACCCGCTGCAAGTATGCCTCTTATTTTCATCGCCAGTGAACAGCATTCTATAATAAGGTATGCCAGCTCTTTGCTTTTATCCGTTTCAGCAAGCGGTTCAAGTATATGCATTGTTTCAACCGTATATTCAAAAAGCAGTATCAGATTTGCCATATATACTTCAACGGTCTTTATATTTTTATGTGCAGACGCATACTGCTTTTCATAATCGCATCTTACCGAAATATATTCAAGCATATCTCTGCACATTGTAATTCTCAGCTTCTGGGTTTCATTGTCATCAGGGTCAAGCTGTCTGAATCTGTCCTTTATCTCCCCCATTTTCATAAAGAAGCTTTCACTGCTGAGATAAACTGAAGAAGACGCAAGCATAAGATACTGGCTGGTAAGCTCGCGGCGGAAATATGCTTTCAGATAATTTCTGTCTGTTTCCAGCACTGAGCTATAACCTATATAAGCTTCATCATAGCTTTTCTTTGCAAAATAAGCATCGGCAGAAGCCATCATTCTGTACACAACCACATTATTTTCAGCTGATGCTTTCTTGGTTTTTTCAACAAGCGCATCGAGTCTTTCAGTGTGTCCGCATACAGGGCACTTTGACACAGGACTGCTGCCCTCATACGAATTTTTACAAACAGGACATATAACCGAAACCGCTGCTTTATCCGCCATAAATATTCCCCCTGCAAATCTGCTTTTATCGAATGAAGCGTTAATAACTAACATATAGTATATCACCATTTCTTCATAATTGCAACATATTTTTGCATGAATGTTAATTATTTTTCGTCACTTTAATACATATACTATATAAATATGGAGGGATTGAATTGGAAATTTATATAGTAAAGCAGGGCGATACTGTTCGTGATATCGCCGAAAGATACGGGGTTTCGATGCAAAGGCTCATAACTGACAACTCGCTTCCCTCCGACGGACAGCTTGTCGTAGGGCAGGCGCTTCTTGTGCTGCGTCCCGAAACAATACACGTTTTCCGTGAGGGCGAAACGCTATCCTCAGTTGCCGCAATGTATGACACAGATGTTATGCAGCTTTACCGCAGCAACCCTCAGCTTATTGGCACAGATATTATTCCCATCGGCACTCAGATTGCTGTGAAATACCAAAATCCACCTTCGCAAAGTATACGCACAAGCGGATTTGCCTATGATTATATAAACAGAGATACTCTTCGTTCCGCACTTCCCTATCTTACATATTTAATGGTATTCGGCTACGGCTTCAATGATGATGGCTCTGTAATTGAGCCGCTTGACAAGGAGGTAATTTCCATCGCCCACAGTTACCGAACAGCGGTTCTGCTGAGCCTTACAAGCATAAATCAGGACGGCACCTTCAATTCCGCAAAAATTGAAAGGATAGTTACAGACACAGATTTTCAGAATGTTGTGCTGAAAAATCTGATTGAGGTTATCAAACGTAAAAATGCGCAGGGACTTGACATTGATATGGAGTATATTCCACCCCAATATCGCAGCGAATTTACTGCTTTTGTAAGCAATGCCTCACGCCAGCTTCACGAGGCAGGCTTGCTTCTGCACGTTGACCTTGCGCCGAAAACCTCAGATAAGCAATCGGGTCTGCTTTATGAGGCACACGATTACTCCGATTTGGGAGCAGTTGCTGATTTCGTATTTCTTATGGCTTATGAGTGGGGTTATACCTACGGTCCTCCGATGGCTGTTGCACCGCTGCCGAATGTACAGCGTGTACTGGACTATGCACTTACGGAAATTGACGCTGATAAGATTTTTCTCGGTATTCCGAATTACGGATACAACTGGAAGCTTCCGTTTGTACGTGGTGAAAGCAAGGCTGTTACAATCGGGAATGTGAATGCGGTACGGCTCGCGCTGGCAAAGAGCAGCGAGATACTTTATGATGAGCAGTCGCAGAGTCCCTATTTTTACTATACTGACACCGAGAGAGCGGCACACGTTGTCTGGTTTGATGATGTGCGGAGTATGAACGAGAAGTATAAGCTTGTTTCCGAAAAGCGGATACTTGGCTGTGGGTACTGGAATATAATGCGTCCGTTCAGACAGAATTATCTGCTGCTGAACAGCCTGTTCAACATCGTGAAATTGTACCCCTGAAAAATTTTTCTAAAAAAGGCTTGACAAGCTTCAATCGTTGTGATATAATAAAATGCGTTGATTGAAGCGTTGCTAGCTCAGCTGGATAGAGTGACTGGCTACGAACCAGTAGGTCAGGGGTTCGAGTCCCTTGCAGCGCACCAACAATATCCGTTCCTTGCAATAGTGAGGGACGGATTTTTCTTTTTGAACAAGGAGTGATTCATATGGAACGTGAAATCCGCAATTCCGCAAAGGCGCTTATCATCAAGGACGGTAAGATGGCTGCAATCAAAATCAGCGACGGTAATGAAGAATGGTACATAATGCCGGGCGGCGGTCAGGAGTCGGAGGAAACCTTACCCAAAGCCGTTTGCCGTGAGGTTGCGGAGGAGCTGGGCATTGAAGCGGAATGCAATGAGCTGCTCTTTGTGATAGAGGGTGTTCACGGTGAAGCTTTTCACCGTGTTGATTTGATTTTCGCTTGTGAATATATTGGGGAGATACCGAATGCTGAACTGCATAGTGACTCAAATCAGACTGGAATTGAGTGGCTGGACATTAATCTGCTCAACACGCTGCCACTGTATCCTTCAAAGCTAAGACGACAGATTATGAATTACTACGAGGGTAAACCGTACAAAGTTTATCTTGGAAACGAAGAAGTCGGCGACCCTGAGTGTACAGATTAAATGATTACTCTTGCCAATTGCCCTAAAGTGTGCTATAATATTTTCAGAGCCAGTTTTGGCAATAAATCGAAAGAGGTACTTACTATGGATATCAAGGCAAAAATTGAAGAACTCGTTGAAAAGGTTAAGAATGACAAGAACTTTGCGGCTGATTTCAAGGCTGACCCTGTAAAGGCTGTTGAAAAGGTAATCGGTGTTGACCTTCCTGATGACCAGATTAACAAGGTTATTGATGGCGTTAAGGCAAAGATTTCTGTTGATGACGTAAAGGACAAGGTTGGCGGTCTTCTCGGCAAGCTCGGTCTTTAATTGAATATTGTTAAGTCCGCTTCTGAGTTACATCGGGAGCGGATTTTTTACTGCAAAAAATTCTTTACAACAGCGCTGTTTTATGCTATAATATTTAGGATTACGCACATTATTTCATAAAGGAAGTGTTATCTTGTCTTACAATCAGGAAAATATCCGTAACTTCTGTATTATTGCTCACATTGACCACGGCAAGTCTACTCTTGCTGACCGTATTCTTGAGCTTACTTCCACTGTTGCTAAGCGTGACATGGAGGACCAGCTTCTTGACAATATGGACATTGAACGTGAGCGTGGTATTACCATAAAGGCACGTGCTGTTCGTCTTAACTACAAGGCAAAGGACGGCAATGACTACGTTTTCAATCTCATTGACACCCCTGGTCACGTTGACTTCAACTATGAGGTTTCACGTTCACTTGTTGCTTGTGAGGGTGCAATTCTTATTGTTGACGCTTCTCAGGGTATCGAGGCGCAGACTCTTGCAAACACTTATCTTGCAATTGAAAATGACCTTGAGGTTATGCCTGTTGTAAATAAAATCGACCTGCCATCCGCTGACCCTGAACGTGTCTGCAACGAGGTGGAAAACATTATCGGTATTCCTGCTATGGACGCACCGAGAATTTCTGCTAAGATGGGCACCAACATTGAGGAAGTGCTTGAAAGAGTTGTCACTGACATTCCCTGCCCTAAGGGTGACAATGACAAGCCGCTTAAGGCACTGATTTTCGACTGCTTCTATGACAGCTACAAGGGCGTTATCATTTACGTTCGTGTACTTGACGGCGAGGTTAAAATCGGTCAGAAAATTAAGCTTATGGCTACTGGTGCTGAGTTTACTGTTGTTGAAACAGGTTATATGGGTGCAACTGACCACGTTAATGCGGGTGTGCTTCACTCGGGCGAGGTTGGTTACATTACAGCTTCTATCAAATATATCGGCGATACAAAGGTTGGTGACACGGTTACCGATGCGGAAAATCCTTGTGATGAGGCACTCCCAGGCTACCGTGAAGTAAACCCGATGGTGTTCAGCGGTATTTATCCTGCTGACGGTGCACGCTACGGCGACCTGCGTGACGCACTTGACAAGCTTCAGCTTAATGACGCTTCCCTTTCCTTTGAGCCTGAAACTTCGGTTGCGCTGGGATTTGGTTTCCGCTGTGGTTTCCTTGGTTTGCTCCATATGGAAATTATTCAGGAGCGTCTTGAACGTGAGTTCAATCTTGACCTTATAACAACTGCTCCGTCGGTTATTTTCAAGGTTAACCTTACAAACGGCGAAACGGTTTATATCGACAACCCGACAAACTATCCTGACACGGCTGTTATTGCTTCTGCGGAAGAGCCTATGGTTAAGGCTTCAATCCTTTCGCCGAGTGATTACGTTGGTAACATTATGGAGCTTTGTCAGGGCAGACGCGGTATTTTCAAGGATATGAAGTACCTTGACGAAACCCGTGTTGAGCTTCACTATGAGCTTCCGCTGAATGAAATTGTTTACGACTTCTTTGATGCACTGAAATCCCGTACAAAGGGCTATGCTTCATTTGACTATGAGATGCTGGGATATATGCCGTCCAAGCTTGTGAAGCTTGACATTATGCTTAACGGTGACATCGTGGACGCACTTTCCTTTATTGTTCACGCTGACAATGCTTACGCTCGTGCAAGAAGAATTGCTGAAAAGCTGAAGGACAACATTCCTCGTCAGCTGTTTGAAGTTCCAATTCAGGCTGCCATCGGCGGCAAGGTTATTGCCCGTGAAACTGTTAAGGCTATGCGTAAGGACGTTCTTGCCAAGTGTTACGGCGGTGACATCACCCGTAAGAAGAAGCTGCTTGAAAAGCAGAAGGAAGGTAAGAAGCGTATGCGTCAGCTGGGTACTGTTGAGGTTCCGCAGGAGGCATTTATGGCGGTTCTTAAGCTGGACGAATAGTTTAATGAGGAATTCGGAATGCGTAATGCGGAATTATTTTATGCCGTTCGATTTAACCACTTTTATTTCAAAGTATGTAAGGGTACCGTGCAGAAATGCTCGATACCCTTGATTTGTTATTGCGGATTGGCAGAGTGGACACCCCTCGAGGGCGGCATTTTTGTTGACTTGATGTTTGGTGGGTGGTATAATTAGTTGGACAACAAATTGAAATTTGAGGTGAACGCAATGACCGCTTTTCATAATAATTATAATACTTTTCTCTCCGACTTCGGCAAGGGCAGAAAAATGGTACTTTCAACTTCTGAAAACAACAAGGTTTCATCACGAATGATGAGTGTTGTTCAGATTAATGGGATATTTTATTTTCAAACAGACCTTACCCTTAACAAATATCGTCAGATTTTGAGTAATCCCAATGTTGCTCTTTGCATTGACAACATTCAGATTGAGGGGCTATGCGAGGAAAACGGACATCCGTTGCAGAATGAGGCTTTCTGCAACGTGTTCCAGGAGTGTTTCAAGGGTTCTTATGACGCTTACACATCGCTGAAAAACGAACGACTTTTTGCTGTTAACCCAACATTTATTGAGCGTTGGATTTACCAAGACAGTATTCCATATATTGAAACTTTTAATATGGGTACTAAAGAATATAAATTAACAAAATATACAGGTGTATAAAATATGAAAAACATCGGCTTATACATTCACGTTCCGTTCTGCGTTAGGAAGTGCCGTTACTGCGATTTTTACTCGGTAACCAACCTTTCGCTGACGGATTTATACACGTCTGCTGTTATCCGCAACATCAAAGCTTACGGCTACAGCTTTGACACGGTTTATTTCGGCGGAGGTACGCCTTCCCTGCTTACTCCGAAACAGATTGATGCTATACTTTCGGCAGCGGAAATTGCCCCGAATTCTGAAATTTCTATGGAGTGCAACCCTAACTGCGTTACTGAAAATTATCTGCGTGAGGTACGCTTAGCAGGAGTAAACCGACTTTCTTTCGGTGTACAGTCCTTTGACGATAACGAACTTAAAATGCTTGGCAGACTTCACGACTCGGCACAGGCTGCTGCGGCAATTGAAACAGCGAAAAAAGTCGGATTTGACAACATCAGTGCTGACCTTATGCTTGCGGTTTCCGGACAGACTTTTGATAGTCTGGGAAGAAGTCTTGATGCTGTTGCAAAACTTCCGCTGACTCACATTTCGGCATAT
>JAZSHA010000116.1:0-1540 GCA_045533025.1 Oscillospiraceae bacterium | reverse complement strand
TTTGCGATAAGCTGGTGATACTCGTACTTTATTCTTTCCTGCTGACCGCTGATTTCAAGCTGTTTTTTCAGGCTTTCAGCATCAACACGGATACCCATTGAGGAAATCTCAATAGGTGTTTTCAGCACGTTGTTCCAGATGAGCAGGTCACCGTTAAGTGACCAGTCGTCATAGTCAGGTGCACGTCCGTCATGACGCACGCCGCTTTTCAGCTTGCCGCCAATCTGCATAATGAAAACTGTCTTGTGCTTCTCGGTAATGAGCCACTCACGCTCCTTAGGAGTCTTGTCGGGATACATATCTTCAAGCTCCTGAGAGGTAATGAAGTAAGTTACGTCACAGATTGTTTCCTTAAGCTGAGGGTAACGGAGGTTAACCTTTCTCTTTGCGTTGGAAAGGGATTTTACGATATTTTCAACGGTATTCTTCAGAAAATCAATGTTGCGGTTTTCCCTTGTGATAACCTTTTCCCAGTCCCACTGGTCAACGAAAATCGAGTGCATATTGTCAACATCGTCATCACGGCGGATAGCGTTCATATCTGTATAGATACCCTCGCCTGCGTTGTAGCCGTAACGGTGGAGAGCCATTCTCTTCCACTTTGCAAGTGACTGCACAACCTCTGCTTCGTTGTCCATTTCCTTGATGGAGAACTCAACCTTGCGCTCAACGCCGCTGAGGTCATCATTGATACCGCTGTCCTTGCGTACAAGGAGAGGTGCTGTAACTCTGTCAAGGGTAAGCGCAAAGGAACGCGCCTGCTGGAATACGTCCTTGATATACTTGATGGCGTGCTGTGTTTCACGGAGTGTCAGCGCAGATTTATAGCCGTCAGGGATATAAAGTGACTTTGACATATCAATCATTCCTTTCTGAATTATCCGATTAAAGTATATGTGCAAAATTAACGAACATTACCTACTGTTCTTGGGTAGAGGATTACGTCTCTGATATTGGAAACGCCTGTTACATACATAATAAGACGCTCAAAGCCGAGACCGAAGCCGCCGTGCGGTACGGAACCGAACTTACGAAGTTCGAGGTAGTCTGTGTAGAGGTCGAGGTTCATATTTCTCTCGTTCATTGCTGCAACAAGCTTATCGTAATCAGCCTCACGCTCGCTGCCGCCGATGATTTCGCCTACACCAGGTACGAGAAGGTCAACAGCTGCAACTGTCTTTCCGTCAGGGTTCTGCTTCATATAGAAGGACTTGATTTCCTTTGGATAGTTTGTTACGAAAACAGCCTTGTTGAATACTTCCTCGGAAATGTATCTTTCGTGTTCAGTCTGAAGGTCGCAGCCCCATTCTACAGGGTAAACGAATTCCTTGTCAGCGCTCTTGAGAAGCTCGATAGCCTTTGTATAGTCGCAAACAGCAAACTCGTTGGAGATAAGGTTCTGGAGCTTTTCGATAAGTCCGTTTTCAAAGTGTGTATCAAAGAACTTCATTTCGTCAGGACACTTGTCAAGAACTGTCTTAACAACTGTCTTGATCATTTCTTCAGCAATTTCGATTACGTCAGGAAGCTCAGCAAATGC
>JAZSHA010000144.1:0-9511 GCA_045533025.1 Oscillospiraceae bacterium | reverse complement strand
CTAAATCGCCGAAACCTTCGAGAACAAGCTTCTCATCGCTCATTAAAGTAACCTTCCTTTCCGTATGCGGACTGCATCACCATAGCTGTAACTACAGCTTCCGCACGGTTATTTTCCCAAATCCTTATATATGTTATCAATCTTGACAGCTTTTTTCTTATTCTTGATACCCAGCTTACCGTCAAACCAGAGATTGTTTCCGATTTTTACGGTAACGTTGCTGTCTATTGGCATATTCAAAGGAATTATGTCACCCACCTGCATAGTGAGTACATCATACAAATCAAGCTTTGTTTCGCACAAAACCGTATCTATTCTGAGCTCGGAGTCTTTAATAGCTTCAAGCAGAGAAATCCGTCTTTCCTTTTCTCTCTTCGGGTCAAGCTTCTTGGTTGTTCTTGACCATCTGTCACCGAATTTTGTCATAATCGACTCAAGGTTCATAGCAGGGATACAGAACGTCATAGTATTCTTTACGTCCTTGATTTCCATTTCCAGAACAACGAGAATTACAACCTCGTCAGGGGAGATGGACTGCATAACTCTTGCATTTGTTTCGATTGTTGTAATCGAAGGGTTAATGTCTATATATGTACCCCATGGGTCCTTCAGCAGACCTGCCATCTTGTTCAGAACATTTGAATAAAGTCCGATTTCAATTTCGGAGAAATCTCTGTTCTGCTCGGTATAGGCACCGCTGCCGCCCATAAGACGGTCCATCATTGAAAAAGCAATCGGGTTTGAAACCTGCATAATGCAGTTTGTTTCCAGTACATCGTCATCGGTTATACCCATATTAACCATTGACATCATAACATAGTCAGGCAACGCATTGTTGAACTCATAATAGAGCTGTTCCTCTATCTGGAGCACCTCAACCTTACAGTAAACTCTCATAAGACCTGTAAGGTACGAAGAAAGAACACGGGAATAGTTTTCGAAGATGCCGTCAATAACCTTCAGCTGTTCCTTAGTGAACTTCTTCGGCATCTTAAAGTCGTAATTCTTTATCTTCTGCTCCTTGGATTGTTCCTCTATTTCTTCAAACGCCTTTGAGCCTTCGGCAGAAAAGCTGTTCAGCAGCGCGTCAATCTGGCTTTGTGACAATACGTCAGCCATTTTTCAGCAACCTTCCTTTTTTACGGTTTATTCCTCCGCCTAGTCAGCGGTTAGTATATCTTCCTTAGAAACGTAAACCCTGTCGGGGTCAGTCCTTAAGCTGTCAGCTTCGGGAGCAGCCTCAACCTCGGTATTCGTTTCGGGAACCGTACCGTCAGCATCGGAATACTGAACAAAGTCCGTGCCGTATTCCATCTGTAACAGCTCCTGAACAACCTCGGGGTCTGTAAAGTCAATATCGTTTCTTATAAATACTATTTCAACTCGCCTGTTCTGACGTCTGCCCTCCTCGGTATCGTTTGTGTCAACAGGACGGTACTTACCATAGCCTGCCGATGAAAACTTATCAGGGTCACAAGCATCAAGACTCAGCATATAGTTGATAACTGAATTTGCACGTCCTGCCGACAGGCTCCACTCATTCGCATCGGAATTCGCAGCACCTGCGGTATGACCGCTTACCTTAACAGCGTAAATTCGTTCATTTACGCTTCTGATACCGTCACTTATTATGTCAAGAATGTATTTACCCTCGTCAAGCAGCACATCACTGTCGCCTGCGAAGAAAACATTGTCACGGAAACGCATATAAACGCCCGTATTGGACATTTCAACGCTTACGCTTTCCTGAAGATTATTGGACGTAACAACTTCCTTGAGATAAAGATAGAAATCTTCAAAATCAACGATTTCTTCATATTCCTCAACCTCGGGAACAGTATTGTCATATATAGCAGTGGGGTCATTCTCAGGATTAGGTTCACGTGTAACCTGAACGGATTCATCTACAAGCTCAACTTTCGAGAGAGCAGTAGCAATATACTGCCACTTGCTTGAATCCATAGAGGACATTGAATAAAGCAGAACGAAGAATGTAAGAACCAGCGTAATCATATCACCATACGTGTCCATCCAGCTGCCGCCTTCTTCTTCCTGTGCCGGTCTTCTTTTAGCCAAAGCCTGTTCCCCCTTTCAGAAAACATAGTTACAATAAGCCTGAGTATAATTTTCGATTATACTATTATACCATACTTTCGAACAAATTTAAAGCGTATTTGCGAAAAAAGTTTACTTTTTAGCCACGGAATTTTCCGCAGTATTTTAGGCACTTTGCACATTTGCGTCCAAAAAAATCCTATTGGGTTTATTCACCCTCACTCTGAGCCTGCTTCTTTGGCTTGTGTGTACCAGGGAGCATCATACGAAGCTTTTCCTCAACGTAACGTGGGTTAGCACCTGAAATAATAGCAAGTGTGCCTTCTTCGATAATCTGAAGGCAGAGAACTTCCTGATTGTGGTTATATTTACAAAGGTTACCGATTGGCGTAAAAATAAGGTGGGCAAGGATACAACCATAGAAAGTTGTAACCAGCGCTGTGGACATACCTTGACCCAGAGTTGCTGCGGAGTTCGGGTCACTCGGGTCAAGACCTGCAAGCATATTGATAAGACCTACAAGTGTACCAATCATACCGAGGGCAGGAGCAACACCTGAAGCCTTTGCCCAAAGAGCGTAGTTGTTTTCGTGACGCTCACAGATAAAGTTGATGGAGTCGTCAAGCATACTCTGAACCTTATCAGAGTCATTAGCGTCAACGATAAGCATAAGGGCAGCTTTCATAAATGGGTCAGGGCAAGCATTTGCAGACTCTTCAAGAGCAAGGATACCCTTCATACGTGCAGTTTTACAATAATCCACCATTTCGTTTATGTACTTATCAGGGTCATACTTTTTGGGGAAAAATGCAATTTTAAGCATTTTCGGAACCTTAGTAAGTACAGAAAGAGGATAGTTAAAAACAACCGCACCAACTGTACCGCCAAGTACGATAGCAACAGACGGAGGGTCCCAGAAACCCATAATGTCACCGCCTGTCATGATGCCCCAGATTATAAGACCTACAGCAAGCAGAAATCCGATAATACCCGAAATATTCATAATAAAACGTCCTCCAAAATTTATTTTAGGCGATGTCAAACCAACATTCCGCCGTAATTTTCTTAGTTATTGTTAGGATAGCTTTCGCGTCTGAATTCAGCAGATTTGTCAATAATCTCCTGAATAGTTTCTTTTACGAGATATCTGTGACCATTCTGCATAGTCACAACCGTATCGGGAGTTTCCTCGGCAATTTCGATAAAGTGTTCATTTACGAGAAGAATAGTTCCGTTAATTCGTGTAAGCTGAATCATAAGTAAACTCCTTTGCGTAATATTTATTGTAAATTATACATTTCGTATCATATCATCGGTACTGCGGAGTGTTTTATACTCCGCAGACCGTATGAAGTTTTGAGGGTAATTTCCCTGTCCGCCAAAACAAGGAAATCAGATAAAAGGGATTTTCGTTTGGCTTTCCGCAGCGCCAACTGCGATATGAAAGCCGACAAAAAACTGAAAATACAATTAATAGTTTTATCTCTTGAGGTTTACAAGCTCTTCAAGCATAGAGTCGGAAGTTGTGATAATTCTTGCGTTAGCCTGATAACCTCTCTGAGTAACAATCATATCGGAGAATTCCTGAGCGAGGTTAACATTGGACATTTCAAGCTTGTTGGACTGAGTATAGCCTGCGCCTGGGTCACCAGGTCTCTTAACCTTAGCAACGCCTGAAGCAGCTGTTTCTGTAAAGGAAGTATTACCGTCCTCGATAAGACCTTCCTGGTTGTCGAATACAGCAAGCTCAATTCTTGCGATAGCCTTCATTTCACTGTTGTAAGTAACAGTAATTACACCGTCCTTACCAATCTGGAGGGAAGAAAGGTCAGCGTAAGTAAGCTGAGGAGTCTTGCCCGGCCAAGCCTGATTGATAAGGTAGTTGATATTAATGATATTTGCGGAGGTAAGGTCGCCGCTTGTCTGTGAATTTGCGTCGCCGTCCTTATCGCCTGTAGCGTTAAAGCCTGTTGTAATGTTAAGAGGAGCAAGTGTTGCGGAGCTCTTATCACCAACGTTAGTAGCAAGGTCAACGTTACAAGTACCCATTACAAATGTATTTGCACCTGCAACCAGATTACCGTTGCTGTCGATAGAAAGGTTACCCATTCTTGTATATGTAGTGGACTTTGGTCTTACATCAAAAGTTGTGATGTAGCCGTTTGCATCTTCCTGCATCTGAGAACCGTCAAATGTGGAAGTAATAAGGAAGCCGTCACCGCTGATAGCAAGGTCAAGAACACGGTTTGTAGACTGGAAGGAGGACATGGACATATCCTTGTCGATAGAACCAATCTGAACACCGTAACCAACTGTAGATGGATTATTACCAGCGAAAGAGCCTGTACCTGCTGTTTCACCTATAGCTGTCTGATAGTAAATATCACGGAAGGTAACTCTTGAAGCCTTGAAGCCGTATGTATTAACGTTAGCGATATTGTTACCGATAACGTCCATTCTTGTCTGGTGGGTTGTAAGACCGGAAACGCCTGAGTAAAGTGATCTAACCATTTGTTTAGCACTCCTTTTAAAAATTTAAGTGAACTTAAAAATCAAGTATGCGCTGACCGAAAAACGTCCTTCAATCGTTCGGGACGAAACGGTTTCCTTTCGGTCCGACCGTATTTGTCAACGCTAAGCTCAAAAATCCTTGATATTGAGTTTAAAGATTTTTCGAAGAAAACTCAGAGCTCAAAAACGCAGTTTTTGAGTTTTTTACATTATTACAGTTGAGTCAATATTTGTAAAAATGTTGCCCTGCATATCATCTGCAGAAAGTGTTGTGATAACCTTGTTGTTTTTTACGCTTACGAGAAATGCTGTCGCATCAATCATAACAAGTGCGTCTGCCGAACCTTTTTCGCCTGCAAGCTCAACCGCTCTGTTCAGTCTGTCCAGCTTATTATCCTCGGAAAGGTCAATGTTTCGTTCATTAATTCTTTCCATAGCGTGCTTGGAAAACTGCACACCGCTGCTTTGGTTAAGCGCTTCAAGCTGATTTTTCAGCTCCTTGGCAAAATCGCTGTTTCGGGGGTTAACCGACTGACCGCCTGTGGGCTGCAGCTGCGGGATACCCTGCGCCTTGCCTGTTGTTACCGATACATTTCTCAGCTGAAGATACTCACTGATTAACATCGGCATCAATCCTTTTCAATTATTATGAATTTACTACTGTAATACCTTGTGATTCGAGATATTTGTTAAATTGGTTAAGAGCTGTCTGGTCGTAAACTTCTGTAGGGTGAGAGTAATATCTGATAGAAGTTTCCTGAGGTGTAAGCTTTCCTGTAAGTGAACCCGGAGCCCATTCTCTTGTACAGATTTCATCGAGAGTAAGATTGCCTGAAGTATACATCCATACAGATTTACCGCTCTTGAGAAGAATTTCAACTCTCTGTCTGCCGTCAGCAAATGTTACAACCTCGCCCAGCTGACCTACGCCGCTGTAGCCGATTTCTGTAATAGCTCTGCCGCTCTGTGTGTGACCGATAACCTCATCAGTCTTAATTCTTGAAGTGATAGCTGTGTTGTGGATAAAACGGATATCATACATTCTTGTTCCCAGTGCGTCTGCAAGTGCAGCTTCTTCTGGATAAGCCTCAACGGAAATTCTGTGAGGTACGCAATCATTGTCGGAAATACCGGGAGCTGTAGTAACGCCCTTGAGCTTGCCGTCAGCTGTTCTTTCAGCAGTTTCAGGGTTAAGATTAACTGCTGATGAAGCGGTTATTGTACCGTTTCCGTATGTATTATCAACATCTGAAAGGGAAACTGTACCTGTAATAACGGAACCGTCTGCGAAAACGCCTGCCGCATAATCGGGAACCTGAAGCTCAGCTGTTTCGAGAACGTATTCATCGGTAATCTCTTCAATTCCGCTTGTTTCGCTTGCAGCACTTACTCCGTTTGCTTCGTCAATGGAATCAAGCTCTGCCATAAAGCCGTCGATAAGGGACTGTGACTTTGTTTCGTATGACTGAACCTCTGCTGTAACAACGGAAACATTTTCCTCAGCAGGTTCTGTAGCTGTTGTATCACCTGTTACCTCGTCATTGACAACCGTAACGTTTTCCTCTTCGGCTTCCTCTGCTTCAATAATTTCAACAGCGGACTGAGGAACTGCGTCCTTGCCGTCAAGAACAACGTAGCTTTCACCGTTAAGGAAGATAACATCTGTAACCTTAGCTGTTTCGCCTGTGAGAGTAATCTTGATGTTCTCACCAACCATTGAGTAAAGGTCATCATAAATATCATCTGCAACAATATCGGAAACCGTGCTGCTGTCGAAAGCCTTGCCATCAATCATAAGCTTAGGCTCGCCATTTGTAACAGTAACGGATTCAACCTTACCTGTGTAGTAATCGTATCCGTCGGTAACGGTAACAATCTTGCCTACGAGAGAGGTGGAGTAGCTGATATTATTCTGCTGAGTCATATTCTTGATACCCTCAAGCATGGAATACTGAGCCATCTGATTGAGAACCTCGGAATCCTTCATAGGGTCATTGAAGTCCTGATTCTGCATCTGTGATACGAGCAGTTTAAGATAGCTGTCAAAGTTCATATAGCTGTTAGATTCGTTATCATCGCCTGTAGCAGTATTAACATAGGTGTTGGAATACTTGCTGTAGACGCCGATATTGGATAAGCTTAAGCTGTCGTCCATAATTTCGCCTCCTTTAGTTTTGCTGTTTCTTCAACAGCTTCTGTCTCTTCAATTTCGCCGATACCGCTTACTGCACGGTAGCTGCTGTTCTGTTCACGGCTGCTTTCTCTTGAGAAGCCGAAGCCCTGATTTGTGAAATCAAGTCCCATCTGCTCAGCCGCATTGCCTGCCGCAACAATCTGAATGTCCTTTACGTTGTAGTTCTGGTTCTGCAAGCTGTTTCCGAGAAGTGCCGCACGGTCAGCCAAAGTCTTGCCAACTTCATCAAACTGAGCTGAAAGAAGAACTGTAACCGCACCGTTTTCCTTGATAAGCTTAACCGCAACCTCACCGAGATTTTCAGGCTTGAGAATCATTGTCAGCTCCTCTGTACCGTTATCACCCTCAAAGCTCATAAGCTTTTCGGTAATAACCTCAGTAACCTGAGTGCGGATTGAGTCAGCTGTCGGTTCGGTAATAACGAGCTTTTCGGTAACTGCGCTTACATCGTTTGCAATCGGCTGCTGAACATCTGCTGTAACTGCTTCGGGGATAATATCTTCAATGATAGTTTCCGTAACAGCCTTTTCGTCGGGAATTGTCTCAACAGCTTCTGTTTCGGGAGCTGTTTCTGTAGGAGCTTCATTTCCGATTGCAGCAATCTGTTCCGACGCATTGTTGATTTTGACTGATGTAAAACTGAGTCTGAGCATACTTGAAAATTCGCTGTTCATCTTGACATTCATATCCTTGATATCAGCGTAAAGCTGCTCCATTCTTGGAATGTCCTCAGGATTAATCTCGGAAATAGCCTCCTTCGGAGCTGTAAGGATTACAGCGATACCCTTAACTGCTTCATTCTTGATTTCCGCGTCAGCGTCATTAAACTGCTCAACAGGAATATTCAGCATTGAAGCCATAATTTCAGCTGCCGTTGTTTCGTCAGCGTCCTTACCGAGAATTTCCACGATAACGTCTTCAAGCTCAGCAATGATTTCGTCAGCTTCCTTACCCTCGGTAAGCTCAGCCTCAATCATAAGACCTGTCTGACTGAGAAGCTCACAGCCGAGAAGCATATCCTCTTCGTCCTCAGCCATACCTGCGCTTCCGTCGGAGAAAATCGCAAACAAATCAGTTGCTCTTTCCTTGTCATCATCTGCACCTCTGAATGCCTTTAGAACAGTCTGCAAAAGCTTCATAAGAGCCTTCTTGACACCCTCATCAAGGTTTTCGATAGCATTAAGAACCTCGGAGAATTCCTGATTTACTTCGCCCTCGGGCATATCAGTCTCAATCTCACCGTTTTCAGCCGCCTGATTTACAACCGCACCCTCAGCGACAAGCTCCTTCTGAGCTGCAAGAACATCGGAAAAAGCGTTACCGTCCTCAGGAATTTCCGTTAGACTGCTGTTTCCTCCGCTTGCGGATACCGCCATCATTGCTGCCTGCAAATCAAACATAACCGTATTCAATTGTTTTGACCTCCCTTCATTATAATAGTATATATTTAAAGTGCATTGCATTTAATGCTTTGCGCCTTAAACCAAATTAAAAACTATTCTTTTTTGTAAGTGCTGTTCTGCACATACTCTGAAATAAACAGCTCGTCAGCCTTTGCGACCTTGAAGTTATACTCCTCAAGCTGTTTTTCCTCAAGCTTATCAAGGGACGAAACCTCTTTTGTAGCCTCGATTACGATGCCAAGCTGCTTCTGCACCTTAACCTCCATCTTTTCAATGGAAGCCTCCAGCTCCTTGATTTGCTGGGAAAGTGAGTGGTGATACCCTTTAAACGTGGTGACCTGCATAATTGTCATACCCTGTGAAGATTTTATGCAGTATTCCTCATTTGAGCGTCTCAGCTTTTCTTCCAACGATTGTTTCTCATCTATGTACTGCTGCTGCTGACGTCTTAAATGAGCAAGGTCATTCTTTTCTCTGTCAAGCACCTGCTGTTTGTAGCCCTTGAGCTTGTTCAAGGAAAATTCAAACCGTTTCAAGGTTTAACCTCCATAACAAATACATTTGACTTGCAAATTACGACGTTTTGTGGTTTTACTTGTAAAATCACAAAACTCGTAAATGACGAAAACTTGTTTTCGTCATTTTACGGCGGCTTTCATCATCTCAACAGTTTCCTCAAAGGAAAAAGCCTCGTCGGTAGCCTGCTGCAGGAAAGCGTTGATTTTGTCAATCTTTTTCAGTGCCTCGTCCAGTGCAGGGTTAGTACCCTTTTTATATGCACCGATTGAAACGAGGTCGTAATTGGAATAGTAAACCGACAGCAGATTACGCATCTTTGAAGCTGCGTCACGCTGCGGCTTGTCGGCAATTTCCGACATAAGACGTGAAACCGAGTCCAGTACTTCGATTGCGGGGTAATGGTTTCTTGCCGCAACCTTTCTGGACAGGATAATGTGTCCGTCGATGATACCACGAACTGTATCGGAGATAGGCTCGTTTGTATCGTCACCCTCAACAAGCACCGTGTAGATACCTGTGATTGAGCCCTGCTCGAAATTTCCTGCTCTTTCAAGCAGCTTCGGCATTGCTGTATAGATGGACGGTGTATAACCTCTTGCGATAGGCGCCTCTCCAACCGCAAGACCGATTTCTCGCTGTGCCATTGCGTATCGTGTCAGCGAGTCCATCATCAGCAGGACGTTCTTGCCCTGGTCCTTGAAGTACTCCGCAATAGCCGTTGCTGTCATAGGGCACTTGTTACGCATCATAGCCGGCTGGTCTGATGTAGCAACAACCAGAACCGAACGTGCCATACCCTTTTCACCCAGGTCGCGCTCAATGAACTCGA
>JAZSHA010000213.1:0-9382 GCA_045533025.1 Oscillospiraceae bacterium | reverse complement strand
ATAGTATCTGTTACAATCTGAGCGAGGTCATCGCCTTCACGGATAATTGGTGCTCTTACGCCGCGGACTACTGTACCGACTGTTCTTTCCATAATAAAAACTCCATTCTGCCGCATTGTGCGGTCTTAAATTATTGCTAATGCAATTTATTGAATTTGCAATAAGTTTATGCGATAATTTCCAAATTATCAGCAGATGTACTCTTGTCATCACAAACGTATTATACTATAATTTTTCTTATAAGTCAACATTATTATTCAAGGAATATCATAAGTTTTACTAATGGATAGAGGTGTCGCATGAAAGAGCGTTTTTCATTGGATTATTACCGAACATTCAGCGTTGTATACGAGTCACGCTCGTTTTCAGAGGCTGCAAGGCGGCTTTATGTTACTCAGAGTGCAATAAGCCAATCAATAAAGCAGCTTGAAATTCTGCTTGATGTACAGCTGTTTGTGCGGGGAAAAAGGTCGGTTATTCCAACAGCTGAGGCGAATGCACTATATTCAGCGATTATACCTGCTCTTGAAACAATCGGTGAGGCTGAGGAAAAGATTTCACGTTTAAGGCTTTTGCAGGAAGGCAGTCTTTGTATATGTGCTGCTGACACGGTTGCAAAATATTACCTGCTCCCCTATCTCAAACGCTGGAATGAGTTGTATCCTAATGTACGGCTGACGGTTGTAAACAGGACGAGTACGGAAGCGTTTTCCCTGCTTTCTGCCGGAAAGATTGATATTGCTTTTGTCAACTCCCCTGTTATGGAAGAAAAATTCTCACACAAGACATGCTTACGGCTTCACGATGTTTTTATCGGCGGTGCGGCATACAAGCAGCTTGAAGGGAAAGTTGTGACACGAAAAGAAGTTGCCGAATATCCGCTTATTATGCTTGAAACCTTGTCCAACTCCAGACGTGCTGTTGATGCGGAATTCAGCTCGGACGGAATAATTCTCAAGCCTGAGATTGAACTTGGTACTCACGAATTACTGGTTGAATTTGCACGGATAGGACTTGGGATATCTTGTGTTACCCGTGAATTTGCTGATATACGCGGCGAGTTGTTTGAGATAAAGCTTGACAAGCCGTTACCTGAGCGTACACTGGAGCTTTGCTGGCTGGAAAATGAACAGGCTTCAGGGGCTAAGAAAAAGTTTATTGAGATGTTCTGATGTACAATTTTAAAGAGGTACCGAATGGCACCTCTTTTCTTTTTACTTCAATTCATAATAAACTCCACAGATTTCAAGCCCTGTAATTGCTTCGATATCAACATTTTCAGGCAATTGATTACTGAGCAGTACAAGGTCACTGTAGTTATTCTTTTCGTCGGGGTGAGTGGAGTTCATACCGCCTTCGAGTTTGATTTTTTCGCCGTTATCCATTACAAAGAAGCAGGCAATTTTTTCGTACTCCTCATCGGGCAAAGTCCATCTTCTTCCGTAATGATAAGGCTCACCAAAGGTTTCGTAAACGCCGTGCTGCATTGCAAAAATTACAAAAGACAACTTAGAAAGCTCGATATGTGTCGGGGTAAAATATTCGCTCGGTACCTCATCATTTTTCAGTTCAACTGTTTTCACGGATACGTTGCCCTTTGTATCAATAAAAACTGTTTCCACACCTGCTGTCATAGGGTATGCAAATTTACCCTGCGCTGAGTCATAGTCACGGCTTGAAGCGCTGTAGTGGAGCAAAAACCAACGCTCGGTATCAGTTCTGAACTCGGTAAGCTCCTCTGTGTTGTAAGATACATTTACGCCGTGAATTATGGTGTTGTCGCCCATATCGGGAACAATTCCGAAGCCTACATTTCTACCGTAGGAAATACTGCTGATTGCAGAAATATCGCTTTCAAATTTATGGTTGGTAATCCAATCTTTTCCCTTTTCGTCAATAGCTTCGTAGTGCACTGTCATAAGTACAATCATTTCGTCTGAAAGAAGTTCGTCAACTGTCATTTTAACGTGACCATCATTACTTTCGTAAACGGATTTCTGAATATTTTCCTGCATAACAGCTGTTTCGGGGAATTTTTCGCTGAGCATAGATTTTATACTTTCCGCAACAACAGGAAGTGAGCTGGCAAGCACACACACAACAGCTGCGGCGACAACAATCGGCTTACGGATAAGTTTTGGCTTTGCCTTTTCGGATTTAGCGTAAAGGCTGCTCCATATTTTCTGTTTGGTATTTCTGTCAGGTTTGATTTCTGTAAACGCATTTATCATTTCTGTTTTTTTCATTGTTATTCCTCCAATTCCAGTCGTAACAACTCTCTTGCTTTTGCAAGGCGGGTTTGAATTGTGGATTGCTTTTCGCCGAGCATTTCGGCAATTTCAGCTGTTTTATAGCCTTCATAGTAATAAAGATAGGTTGGCAGGCTATATTTTTTATCCAGCTCCATTACGGCTGACAGCACCGAATTATCGGCGATTTCGGTAAAGCTGTTTTCCAATTCTTCGGTATAGTCGCTTCTTTTGTACCACCATTTTTTCAGCAAGGATTTACAGCAGTTTGAAGCTGTGACAATCAGCCATGCTTTTGCTTTTTCATCGTTTCCAAAAACAGGGCTGCGCTTTATCATTCGGAAAAACACGTCCTGCACAACGTCTGCTGCATCTGCTTCATTCTTCATATACAGAAAACAAATTCTGTATACTGTATCAAAATGCAACTCGTATATCATTTTTATTTCTGCTTTATCCACATCACACCTCCTTGTTACTGATAAGCGCTTTCATATATAAAACTATTATGTAGGAGATTTTATCCTTGGAAGAAATAATTTTTTAAAACAGTTTTTAAGTGCAAAAAGCTCTCCTGTCAATGCGGGAGAGCTTTTACTGTAAATTTATTCGCCCATAAACATAATTGTGCAGAGTCCTTTTGCCTGTTCATCGGTCGGCATTTTCAGCACACTCATATCAAGCAGGTTTTTCATTATCCTTGTGTGAAGCATACACGCACAATTCTGATTGTAATACTTTATCAATTCGTGCATATGCTCGGGCTGACCGTGCAGCTCCGCCCTCAAAGCCTGCTCTGTATATTCCTGACATAAGGCTTTGATTTCTTCGTTTGCTTCGGGAATATAGTCCCAAATATATTCCCACCACTTTGCTATGCTGTCACAAAGAATGAGATTGCATTTATAACTGTCACCGTCTTTCAGCAGATAACCCTTTTCCAGCAGACGTACATAGCTTTCGGCATTGCTTGTGGTTTCGGGAAGCTGATTATTAAGCCAGAAATACATTTTGTCATAGTCTTCGGTAAGATTATCTTTCCAACCGCCCCATCTGCACGTTTGCTGGAAATTCAACTGCCAGCTTTTCCACCACACTTCTTCGTTACACCTGTCACGCCACATATCACCGCAAGCCCAGTAAATATTCGGCTCTGCGTCGCTCATATCCCAATCGGGCTTTACGTCCAATATTGCTGTTGCTACAAAATCGCCGCCGTCTGGACGCTTGACGGAAAATTTCTGGTCAGAAATATCTGCTGTAGAAAGCTTATACGCCATAAAGCACACAAGACACCATTTAAGCAAATTGATGTCATTATCGGGGACGTGAAGCCATTCGGGAATTTCCGTTATATTTTCAAGAACTGGTGCGAAAAACTTCTCTGCAAAAAGCTTGGAGTATTTAGGCTCGATTTCTCTGTAAATTCTGTATCGTGTTTCATTTGGTTCAGTAATACGGATATTTGTGCGGTACTTACCGCCTGAAAGCTTATCCATATAGCCGTATTCTTCAAGCACGGCAACCTCGTCCTCTACAAAAATAGGATTAATTCCAAGCTCCTCGGCAATCTCGTTTATTGTTCTCGGCTGATGATATGCGGCATAGGCAATATTCTGTGTGATAACCTTGGTGAGAAAATCTGACGTATCACCCTTTGACCCTGGGTGACCATTGTGTCCCATATTGCAGAATTTTATCGGCTCTGTGCCGAGTGTTCCTGTTGTTCGTGTTCTTTCCATACCTGATTTTAACTCCTTCCGTGAGCAGGCTAAATGCCACTTTACTGTGTTTTCGTTGAGGGAAAGCATTGCCGCAATTTCCTTGACCTTTTTGTCGTGGAAATAATGCTGAACAATTATCTCACGCTGAATTTTTGAAAGATACGTTATCTCACGTCTGAGAATCCCGCAGGTTTCGCTGTCGATAAGCTCTGCTGTAAAATCCTTGCCGTCGGGTATGTACTCGATACCGTCAACTGCTGTGGTTTTATTTTTACTGTCGATGTGCCGTGCGTATACATTTTTGGCGATGCGGTATATATAACCGTCAGGATTTTCGATACTGTCCTGCTTTAATAACGATTCATAAACCTGAATGGTTATTTCTGCCGCAAGCTCCTCTGCTTCGTCAATTTTCGAAAGCTTTGACATTGCAAAACCAAATAGCTTTTTAACGTATAAAGATATTATTTTGTCAGCGTCATACTTATTCATTGCTTTTCCCTTTCTTAATAAGAACGTTCTTGATAATACAGTGGGAAGTTTTTTAAATTGGTTGGTACATTTATGATTTTTCATTGTGATAAGAAAACGCACAGCTTTTTCGCTGTGCGTTTCATAAGGTTATTTCTCCATAATCTTTAATGCACATTTAACGCCGTCAACTGCCGCGGACATTATTCCGCCTGCATATCCTGCACCTTCTCCGCAAGGGTAGAGGTTACTTATTGAAAGTGATGTCATTTCGTCATTTCGTGTAATTCTCACGGGCGACGATGTACGGGTTTCGGGTGCGGTAAGGACAGCATTTTCATTGCCGAAGCATTTCATTTTCCGTGCAAACTGATTTAAACCGACACGCATCATATCCGTAATCTGCTTCGGTAAAAGCTCATTGAAATTACACTCGGTTACTCCGATTGCATAGGAAGGCTTTACCTCTGCACCTTTTAAGCTACCTGTGCCTTTGATGAAGCTTCCTACAGTTGAGGCAGGGGCGGTATAGTTGCTTCCAGCAAGCTGATAGGCTTTACGCTCGATGCTTCGTGCGAAAGCTACTCCATCAAGGGGCTTATTACCGAAGTCGTCGGTAGAAACGGAAACAACAAGTGCGGCATTTGCGTTTTCACCGTCACGTGCAAACTCACTCATTCCGTTTGTTACGACTGTTTCAGCTTCACTCGATGAGGGCACGACTGTTCCACCTGGGCACATACAGAAAGTATACACGGCACGCTCTCCCTGCCGATAAGAAAGCTGGTACTCGCCTTGCGGAAGATTTGGGTTATTCCAGTGCTTTCCGTAAAGTGAACGGTTTACATCGACCTGCTTATGTTCAATTCTTGCACCGACAGAAAATGGTTTAGGCTCAAGAAAAATGTTCTTATTATACAGCATTTCAAATGTATCTCTTGCGCTGTGACCAATTGCAAGGATAAGGCTGTCACAGGGAATTTCCTCTGTTCCGTCTACGATTACGGATTTGATTTTTCCGTTTTCAGCTGTAAAATCGGTAAGGGTTGAATTGAAGCGCACCTCTCCTCCCAGCTCAATTATTTTCATACGGATATTTTTTACAACACTTCTCAGCTTATCCGTCCCTATATGCGGCTTTGCTTTTATGAGAATTTCCTCGGGTGCACCGAACTCCGCAAGCTTTTCAAGCACATATCGGCAGAGGGGGTCTTTTATTCTTGTGGTAAGTTTTCCGTCAGAAAAGGTTCCTGCTCCGCCCTCGCCGAACTGGACATTTGTGCATGGGTCAAGCCTTGCGTTCTTCCAGAAATTATTTACTGCCTCAACTCTTTCATCAACGCTTGCACCTCGTTCAATTACAATTGGCTCAAAGCCGTACTCCGCAAGAGTAAGCGCCGCAAACATACCTGCGGGACCGAAGCCAGCGATTACAACACGCTGCTTATTTACACAAACCGATTTATTCGGCATTATATTTTCATGTTTCACTTCTGAACAAAACGGATATTTGCTGCACAAGCGCTTTTCTGCATTTTCGCTGTCAAGCTCAATCCAAACGGAGGAAACAAGCTTGATATCGGAATTGTTTCTTGCATCAAGTGACGTTTTGTGAACACCGCTTCTTATTGCTGAGGAAGAGCTTACTCCGATTTTTTTCATCGCTGCAGAAATTATTTCCTCCTGAGAAGAAGTAATCGGCGTTTTTATCTGTGAAATTACAAGTGCCATATTATCCTCATTTCCGAAATTAAGGCGGAAAAGCATAACCTTCCCGCCTTATTATCAATTATTTTCTTTTGCTGTGACCTGAATTGTTGCCATTGGTGACAGCACGCCCTCAGAACCAATACACCATACATCATCATAAGCAGGTATACTGAAGGTTACAGGTAGCTTACAGTAGCCTTCTTCTATATCCAGCGTATTCAGCATATCAATCTGTGCGATTACATCAATATATGTCATCTGTTCAAGTGTTTCCTCAGGTCCTATAAAAATCGGAGTTACTCCCGAAGTAATTATCTTGAAGTCAAACTGTGCAGGGACATTAATAAGCTGTATCGACGGATTTGTAATATGAATAGGACGAACCAGCAGACCCTCAGACGGACATTTTACCGTGATTGTTTTTACATCGTTCCAATCCTGATAATTTTCGGGCAGGAAGTCAGCTGTTGAGAAGGTAAATTCCTTTCCGACATCGACCTCACGCATATCTATTGTACCGATATCCATTGTATCACGCTCAAGGACATTTTCATCAGCTACTGCAACAACCAATTCATCAACCGAAAATTCAAGCTGTTCCTTGAATTTATCCACATCAAAGCTTGATGGAGCATTTGTTATACGGACATCAAGCTTTACTGTTTGCTTTGCATATATTGGAATATGAACGGTAAAATCGCTTCTATCATATTTAAGCTGAGAATTTTCATCAGCAATTTCCATTGTATTGCTGTAAAGCTTTATTGTGTTCGTTTTGAAATCCGTTGTAGTTGTAAGAATTGTATCCTCACGGATAATTACTGTTGCCTTGGTTATTTCGTCAACCATTGTGGCAGGTCCTGTTACATTCACCTTATTCGGAACAACAGCTATATCGTCCTCATCACCCATAATATATCCCTCGGAGGCATTAATACCCGAAATCTCGGGTGTTACAGAAATTTCCTTTGTAATTATTTTGTCGAATGCCACGCTTACCACAGACGGCTCGATTTTTGTTACCTCAAAATCCTTATTATCAAGGCTTTCAATTTCAAGGGGAAGATTATACTCCATAGCATACATAACATTTTCTGCAGAGGCTACGGCTAAAAGGTCATCAGCTTTAATATTTCCGACCTCTCCTCTGTTGCCTGTAAGGTAAACCGTTACTGTTTCAACCGATTGGGTCATTGCCTGATATCCACTGGCTTCGGCGTAAGTTCCTTCCATAGCAATCTGCACGGGAACATTATATACAATCTCGTTTATAATCGGGTATTCACTTACCGAAATAACAAACCATATTACTATTGCGGCAATTATAGAGGTAATTTTTATGACAACGTCCTTTTCAAACAGTCGTGAAAAGAAGTTACTGATTTTTTTGAAAACATTTTTTATTACACCAAAAACGTTCATTTTTACAATGTTTCCTCCACTCAGATTTTATCTGTAAATTTCTTCTTTCTGAACAAGCCGTTATGCTCCTTTTTTTCTCCGTTTTCGCCGTTGGTCTTAGGAGGCTTAATATTTTTCTGCGGCTTCTCAGGGAGCAGCTTTGTTCTTAAAATCTTTTTGAGAGAGTCTCTTGTAAGAGGTCTTTCAAGGTTACCGTTTTCCGCAAGGGAAATTGTACCTGTTTCCTCGGAAACTACTATTACCAAAGCATCCGAGTTTTCACTCATACCGATTGCGGCACGGTGTCTTGAGCCGAGTGCTTTATTGATAGTTTCTTCCTTCTGCGGCTTGGGCAGGAAGCAGGCTGCTGCAAGTATCATTCCGTCACGCATTATAACAGCACCGTCATGGAGAGGGGTTTTCGGATAAAAGATATTTCCGAAGATTTCCTTTGAAGGTGCAGCGTTAAGCACTGTTCCTGTATCAATCTGCTCGCCAAGCTTTGATTCACGCTCAATTACGATAAGTGCACCTGTTGTTGTTGCAGACAAATCCTCGCAGGCTTCGCAGATAGCGTCTATGGCAATGTTCCATTTCTGAGATACAGCATCTGCTGTTTCCGCTGTAAGAGATGAAAACATAGGAAGCTTTGAAACACGTGAATGACCCATTTTTTCAAGTGAACGGCGAAGCTCAGGCTGGAAAAGGACAACAATTGCCATCAGACCGATATCAAACACACGGTTGATAAGGTACGCCATAGCTTTCATTCCAACAGCATCCATAATGAAATAAGCGATAAAAATTAAGATTATACCTCGGATAAGACCGCCTGCACGGGTTTCCTTTACAAATGTAAAGCCCTTATAAATCAGCACGGAAAGCACTGCAATATCCAGCACATCCCAGAAACCAATCGGGAGTATGCTTCGGATAAGCGAGCCAAATGTGTATATAAAGTCCATTTATCAGACCATTCCTTTCGGCAAACATATATTATTATTGTAGCATTATTTTCCGTTTTTTTCAATACCCTGACAGACTTTTTTTGCAAAAAAACAGCAAGGATACCTAAATACCCTTGCCGTAAAATTATTAAAGAACAACAGGCTCAAATTCAAGTCTGATTTTTGGCAGCTTCTTTACTGTGTAGTAGTAATTTTCTGCCCAGTCATCGCCCTGTGATGGGTCATTTTCGCCGCTTGCAGGAGGTGCGAAAATCTTGAGAGTCATATCGCAGGCACCGTCAAGAGGCTTCTCATAGAATGCGCTCATAAGGTCGATGCACTTTGCTTCGGGAGACTTATAGAACCATCTGCCGTTGATTTCCATCATATAGTTACTGTCGTCGTCTTCATCGAAATAGAGCTCGCAGAAGTGCGGATTGCTGTCGAAGTGCATTGGGATTGCAAGTCCTTCTGCGTCCTCTGCGCCGCCCCAACGGAGTGTTACAGGGAGTTCAATTTCGCTGCCCTGCTCCATTTTAGGAAGGAAACGTTCGCTGTGGATAATTTCCTTATAAGTTTTCATAACAGGCTGCGGAATACCAACGTCAGCGTTGTTAGGGTCCTGAATTTCAAGACCGAGACGTCCTCTGTCGCGGAACTGATAGAATGTGAAGCCGCTGAACCAGTCTGCGTTTTCTTCGTCCATAATATCGCAGAATTCCTTGACCATCATAGCCTGGTCGTAAGCACCTGTTACGTCGCCGTCAGCATTGAATTCGGACATTACCATTGGCTTTGCTATGCCGCCGTTAAGCTCCTTATATCTTTCAAAGCTGAGTTTTGTGAGGTTGTAGGTATCTCTTACCTTGCTTCTGGAGAA
>JAZSHA010000224.1:0-5112 GCA_045533025.1 Oscillospiraceae bacterium | reverse complement strand
GACGTTCAACACATTCATTAAGGTACACAAGATGTTTATTGGTGTCATGGATAACACTGCTTATGCTTCTGAACGATTGAGATGCCTGTTCATACTTCTGCTCCTGAAAGGCAAACTGCTGTTCCATTCGGGCTTGCTTTTCACGAATTTCGGTAGCGTCAATTATATTTTCAAGTAAGTAATATACAATGATATTTATTATCATAAGTCCAGCCGCCGCAAAGCATATTCCTGCAGTAGCATTAGGCTCGCCCGTATCAAACTCAAATGAAATTGTAATTATGGTTGCTATACTTATTAATGGCGTTATGATAAAGCATAAATAATCTTTGAATTTTACAATTTGAGTGTTTTTCTTAATAATTAATGTAACTATAACTGTAATTACAAAGATAATCAGCTTTGAAAGCAATAGACTATAATATTGTAAATTTTCTTCTGATGTATTTTCCATTGTAGATATAATTATTCCATAGCTAATCAGTTCTGAAATCATTCCAAAAACTATATTTGACAATGCCGAAAAAACACGAATAATCCATTTTGATTTATATAATAGTGTTAGACCGAAAAAAATAGCAAATGACATTATAGAGTAAAATAAACCTGCATATCCAAACTGGCTTAATGCCATACCTATTCCAAACGCTAAAGCAAAAATAACATAAAATAAAACTTTATTGACTCTTATATTCTTATTGCCCAGGCATGTTTTATAAAACAGCATGGTTGTGAACATATCAAATACTGTTCCAAGAACAGCAAGTATGGTTTGAACCGTATCACTCATTATCTTTTATACCTCATTACCACATATTTTGAAAAAGCCTCTTTTATTTCCGAAAGCTTACGCCTGCTTACAGGTACGATTTTCCCTGTTGAAAATTCAAGCGAATCAGCATTGAATTTTCTGATGTACTTCATATTTGCAATACACGAACGATGAATACTGATAAAATATTTATCTGCAAGCTCATCTTCAAAATCCGTAAGCTTGCCCTTAATTATCATTTCTTCTTTGTTGGTTGTAATGATTACGCCTGCTTTTTTATCGGATTCAATACACACAATATCGTCAAGGTGAAGTATTATTTCTCCGCTTTTCTGAGAAATTACAGTAATGTTTGTTTCCAATTCTCCGATGTAGGAAAGCATTTTTTCAAGCTTCTGTTCAAATAGTTCGTAAGAAATCGGCTTGGTTAAATATTGTGAAGCCTGAACGTCAAAGCTGTCCTGCATATATTCGGGGAAGCTTGTAATAAAAGCAATAAGTACATTTCTGTCAGGAAGATTTCGTATCTCCTGAGCAGTTTCTATACCGTTTCGTCCTGGCATTTCCATATCAAGAAAAATTATGTCAAAGGGTGATTTTTCATTATAATACTTTTTTAAAAGTTCATTGCCGCTTGTAAAACGTTCTATCTGAAATTCCGTGTCGGTTTTTATTGAAAATCTGGTGAGATAATCTGATACTATTTTAATTTGGTTCAGCTCATCGTCGCAAATTGCTATTTTGTATAACATAGGTTATTCATTTTCCCGATAGGGAAAATGCACTCCTTTCGATGTTTTGTGGTTTTCTGTCCGACAAGGACGGACAAAAAACTCCGAATGAAAGTGAGGAAAACAAAATTTCACCTCATTAATTGATACATTTAGTTTATCATATTTCTTTTGTCATTACAATACCATTCATCGCTCTAAAACGACCATTCGCATTTTTCAAAAAGGTTTACTGCAATCAGCTTAAGCAGCATTACAAAATAACCAGTAACGCTGCTTTTTCTTTATGCAACCCTCCAAACTTTATCTTTATAGGTTAAAAAATGCTCATTCCCATAGCTTACTTATGAGAGGCAATATATCCGTACATTGCAATACTGCACCGCACATATTTTGTGCAGGTGTACAAACTTGTAAATTGGTTCTGCAAACAGACTTAAAAAATCTTGCGAAATTGTAGGTACTTATGAAGTGGGTTATTGCTCTCTCAAAATTTTGTAAATGGAGGACGATATTATGATGACAAAAAAGACAAAGCAGGAGCTTATTGCAGAAGTTATTACTCTGCTTGATAAAAGAATTGAAGTTACGGAGGAAATATCTCCACCCGTTATTGCTGTTACTCAAAATCAACCTGTTGAAATGCTTACCATTAAGGAATGTGCCGAAGCTGTCAGCGGTTTATCTGAACACACTGTCCGTCATCTTGTGAAGCAGGGCAAGGTTGCTTTTATCAGGACTGGACAGGGTGAGCGTGGAAAAATTCTTGTAAGCAAGAGTTCATTGCTTGAATATCTCGGAGGAAAAACGGCTTAATAATTTTAGGGGGTATGGCTTTGGAATGGAAAAATGCTTTTTTAAAGAAGCCGTATACTTTCGTTTTTCTATGTATAGCAAGCCACAGAAAGTGTACGGACACTTTCAAATGTCAACGGGCTACCCCCTTGACACTGCAATTCAAAGCTTTGCTCTCCGAATTGCTCATCCCTGAATTTTAGGCTGCACCTAAGACCGCTTTTGAATTGGAGGTAGTTACATTATGAGAAAATACAAACAGGTAAAACGCAAGGAAGTTGTATTTGACCCTGCAGAGTGGAGCAAGGTTGAAGAACGTGCCTCAACTGTTTCTATGACAACCAGCGAATACATTCGGAGAATGGCTCTTGACGGAAGAATTACTTACATTGAAATGAAAAATGTCACACCTGTCATAAATGCTATGAGGGTTATCGGAAACAACATCAACCAGATTGCCAGAAAGGCAAATGAGATAAATTCGATTTACGCTGAGGATATTGAAAAACTTAAAAAGGAGAATGCTGAAATTTGCCGTACATTAAATCTATACCTATCCGCAATACAGTCCAGCGCAGCATAGAATATATCCTTAACCCTGACAAAACCGCTGAACTTTTTTACACAGCTTCTCTCAACTGTATGACAGAACCGCAGGACGCTTACCTTAATATGAAAATGGTATATGAGCAATACAGCGGCAAAAAATACAACGACCATTCGCCTATCGATGGCAAGGGCAGAGTCAAAGCAATACACTATATTCAAAGCTTCGACCCTGAGGACAGCATTTCTCCCGAGCTTGCTTTTCGGATAGGTAAAGCCTTTGCGCTGAAAACCTTCGGGGAAAATTGTCAGGTTGTAATTGCTACACACTGTGACAAATCTCATATACATAACCACATCATTCTGAACAGCTATGGTATTGACGGTCAGAAATTTTATGACAACAAAACCACGCTGAATAAAATCCGTGAATATTCCGACAGGGTATGTCTTGCGTTTGGCATTCAGCCCTTTGATAAAAGGAAGGGTAAGGGTCGGACTGTTGCATACAACGAATGGGAGCACCGAAAAAGAGGCACGTCATGGAAACAGAAAATCAAGAATGCCGTTGACGCTCTTATCGGCACGGTGAAGAATATGGATGAACTGCTTGGTGAGTTGGAACAGCAGGGGTTTACTGTAAAGCGTGGCAAATATATTTCTGTCAAGGCTGACGGTCAGCAGAGATTTGTCAGGCTAAAGACACTGGGTAATTATTACTTCGAGGAAATTTTGTCGGAAAGGATAAGGATTGCACTTGATGAAAAAGGACAAGTCAACAAACTGAACAGCCTTTTCTATGAGAGAATTCATCAGGTAAGTGAGCTTGCAAGATTGGGACAAAAGGTACAGAAAAAGCATAATCCACAGCTTCCTTATTCCGAAAACAATGACCTTACGATTTACAAGCTTGCGGCACAGCTTTCCGTCATTAACCGTGACAGAATTTCCTCTATCGGTCAGCTTGAAGAAAAAATTTGCAGACTTAAATCCGAATATGAAAATACTGCACAGGAATTGAACATACTTACGGACAAGCTTTCTCAATATGAAGCTGTTGTACGTCAGGGAGAGATGTATTTTTCTTTGCTTGACAAGGATGACTTGTCTGCTTCGGACAGACTTAAACTGAAAATGCACGAAGCTGTTATGGACAGGTACGGTATTTCAAACCGTGAAGATTTAGAAGCTATACGAAAGCTTCGTAATGATGCAAAAGAAAAAGCTGATGTTCTGAACAAACAGTTTGATAACTGCAAAAAGCTTTATGAGGTTTACGGTGACATTGCTGATACTTATTACACTATTTCTAAGGGGGATTATATTTCTAAACTTGTTGAGGAGAAAAAACGTGAAGAGGAAGAGAAATTGAAGAAGTCTATATCGAGAGGAAGATAATTCTGCGGACAATTATGAAATCGGCACTTGACTTTTATCGCTTTACCATGTAAAATTAAAATTAGAAAAGCGTCACAATCAAGACCCTCTATTTGTTCGCATAAAACATTTAGGAGGTTTGATATTATGGCATCAATCAGAAAAAAGAATAACTCATACGAAATCCGTGTCAGCTGCGGTTATGATGTGAACGGAAAACAAAAATTTCAGCAAATGACATGGAAACCCGCCGAGGGAATGACTCCGAAGCAAATTGAAAAAGAGGTAAACCGTCAGGCTGTGCTTTTTGAGGAGGCGTGCAGAAAAGGACAGATTACTGCAAACGTTAAGTTTGAAACCTTTGCTGAACAGTGGTTTGAAGAATATGCAAAGCTGAACCTGAGAAGCACTTCCTATGAAAGAATGCGACAGCTTACTCAAAGAGTTTATCCTGCAATCGGACATATGAAGCTTGACAAAATCACAGGCAGACATATTCAGCAGTTTATCAACGACCTGCTGCTGAATGGCAAAAGCATGAAAACGGGCAAGCCACTTTCCCGAAAGACAGCGGTACATCATTTAAGCTTTATCTCCGACGTATTTACATACGCTGTGAAAATGGATATGCTTTCTGACAACCCGTGCAGAAAGGTTACTATTCCAAAAGGTGAAACAAAGGAAAAAGAAATTTACTCTCTTGCAGAACTTGAACGGCTTCTTACTCTGCTTGAAACTGCACCGCTGAAATACAGACTTTTCTTCACGTTGGTTTTATACACGGGCTTTCGGCGAAGTGAGATGTTGGGCTTGGAATGGAAGGATATTGACTGGGAAAATCGTATCATAAGCGTACGACGCACGTCGAATTACACTGCTGAACGTGGAATT
>JAZSHA010000152.1:0-3830 GCA_045533025.1 Oscillospiraceae bacterium | reverse complement strand
CACCCGTTGAATTTGCACAGGCGCCTGTTTCGCAGGTGTGGAGGTGGGTTTCGTATTTGTACATAGTTTCAACTCCTATAATGAGGAATTAGTAATGTGGAAAGTGGAATTAGGGACAAAGCTTATACTATAAATTCCACTTTCCACATTTCACTTTTCGCATTTTAAAATGATTTACTGATTAACCATAAGCTCGCAGACAAGGTTGGAGTAAGCAAGCGGGTCCTCAATAGGCATACCCTCGATGAGAAGTGCCTGTGTGTAGAGAATTTCGCTGTAAGCCTTGAGCTTTTCCTTGTCGCTTTCATAAAGGGACTGGAGCTTCTTGAACATTGCGTGGTCTGCGTTCAGTTCAAGCACCTTTTCAGCCTTGATGTTCTGGTCATTGTTCGGCATTGCCGCAAATGTTCTTTCCATATCAAGGGAAATCTGTCCGTCATTTGTCAGACAGCAAGGGTGTGATTTAAGACGCTCAGAAAGACGTGCTTCCTTGATTTTGCCGCCGAGAGCGTCCTTGATAGCGGTAAGCATATCCTTGTTGTCATCAGCAAGCTTCTTGAATTCAGCCTTTTCCTCAGGTGTATCAATGTCAAGGTCAGCCGCAGAAACGGACTTGAACTGCTTGTCATCGTAACCCATAAGCATCTGAATTGCAAACTCGTCAACACTTTCTGTAAGGTACAGAATTTCGTAGCCCTTTTCCTTTACAACCTCAGTCTGCGGCAGAACATCAATCTTTGCAACGCTTTCGCCTGCTGCATAGTAGATGTACTTCTGGTCTTCCTTCATACGGGAAACGTATTCTTCAAGTGTAACAAGCTTCTTTTCAAAGGAGCTGTGGAACATAAGCAAATCTTTGAGCATTTCCTTATTCACGCCGTAGCCGTTGTAGATACCGAACTTAATCTGTAAGCCGAATGCCTTCCAGAAGGTTTCGTACTTCTCACGGTCATTGTTCAGCATTTTCTTCAGCTCATTCTTGATTGTACGTTCAAGGGATTTTGCAATAAGCTTGAGCTGCTTGTCGTGCTGAAGCATTTCACGGGAGATGTTCAGGGACAAATCCTGCGAGTCAACAAGACCCTTCACGAATGAGAAGTGGTCAGGGAGCAGGTCGGAGCACTTGTCCATAATAAGCACGCCGCTGGAGAAAAGCTGGAGACCCTTTGTGAAATCCTTTGTATAGTAATCCATCGGAGCCTGTGACGGAATGTAGAGGAGCGCGTCATAGGTAGCAGTACCTTCTGTCTTTGCGTGAATGTGGCAGAGCGGCTCGTTGTAGTCCCAGAATTTTTCGTTGTAGAACTTGTTGTATTCCTCGTCAGTAATCTCACTCTTGTTCTTTCTCCAGAGCGGAACCATACTATTGAGAGTTTCGATAGCTGTGTGTGTTTCGTACTCAGCAGGAACATCCTCTGTGCCTGTGCCTTCCTTGAGGTGGTCGTGGGCAATTTCCATCTTGATTGGGAAGCGGATATAGTCGGAATACTTCTTTACAAGGGACTTCAGCTTCCACTGCATCAGGTAATCTTCATAATTTTCGTCGTCAGTGTTGTCCTTGAGGATAAGACGGATTTCCGTACCAACAGAGTCCTTTTCACATTCTTCAATAGTGTAGCCCTCAACACCCTCAGACTTCCAGAGGTAAGCCTGTTCGGAGCCGTAAGCCTTGGAGCGTACCTGAACTTCCTTCGCAACCATAAATGCGGAGTAGAAACCTACACCGAACTGACCGATGATGTCGATATCCTCGCTTGTGTTCTCGTTCTTAAATGCAAGAGAGCCGCTGTTTGCGATTGTACCGAGGTTGTTTTCAAGCTCGTCCTTGGTCATACCGATACCGTTATCGGAGATGATAAGAGTCTTGTTTTCCTCGTCAGCTTCGATAAAAATGCAGAAATCGTCCTTCTTCAGACCAACCTTGTCATCTGTAAGGGATTTGAAATAAAGCTTGTCAATAGCGTCACTTGCGTTGGAGATAAGCTCACGGAGAAAAATTTCCTTGTGAGTGTAGATAGAGTTAATCATCATGTCAAGCAGGCGCTTGGACTCTGCTTTGAACTGTTTTGTTTCAGCCATTGGGAACATTCCTTTCAATTTATATATTAATTTATGATAAACATATTATCTGCCGACATTTCTGCGGAGCAGGAATTCGGAACCAAAGAGCTTGCTCTTTGGTTTTAGCACTCTCGTGCTCAGAGTGCTAATTAAAGTATATACCTTTCATATTGCAAATTCAAGTGGGTTCGGGTAATGTTTACAATTCAGACATATTTGTGATGTGTAAAGGTAAATTATAATTTGCAGAGTTGTCTACGCTGTATTACAATTCGTTAATTTCAAGATGTAAATTCCACATAGTATTCAGTATGTTGTCAAATTGCATAAAAAACGGCAAAAAAATTCTTTGTTTATTTTCACCGCAAATTATCTCAATTGTTGCAATTTGGTTACAATTGGTGTATAATATCATTAAAGTGGTGAAATGTCACTGGTTTGAGGTGAAAAGTGGTGATTTTCCACACCGTTTTCCACACCATGTTGAAAACTCACTGTTGAAAAGCTGTTCAAAATGTGAGTTTTCCTGTCGGATTTTACGGGAATTACGGTTTTAAGCCATTTTCATACTTAATCTCAAATGTTGAAAACTATATTAAATGGGTTGAAAAGACCGTTGAAAGGAGTGATAAAGCTGTGGCAAACTGTTTAATGGGTACTTATGAGCATACTATGGACGCCAAGGGAAGAATGGCTTTCCCCACCAAGCTCCGTGAACGTCTCGGACTTAGCTTTATCGTTACTATCGGTCTTGACGGCTGTTTATTCGTATATTCCAACGAAGATTGGGAAGAATTTACTTCAAAGCTTCAGACTCTCACAGGTGCCAAGGCAAAGGCTGCAAAGCTTTTTATCGTAAATGCCTGCGTTGTTGAGCCTGACAAGCAGGGACGTATTCTTATTCCTCAGAATCTTCGTGAATTTGCAGGACTCGATCACGACATCACTGTTCTTGGTGTTACAAACCGTGCTGAAATCTGGGACACAGCAAAGTTCAAGGCATTCAGCAGCGAGGTTACAAACGAAATGCTTTCAGATGCGCTGGAAGACCTGGCTATCTGATTACAATAAGGTATATAGATTATGGAAAATATCAGCTTTTCCCATATTTCCGTACTTCTGGCGGAATGTATCGAGGGGCTTGACATCAAGCCTGATGGAATATATGTTGACGGTACCTGCGGCGGTGCGGGACATTCCTGCGAAATTGCCAAGCGTCTTACAGGCGGCAGGCTTATCGGAATTGACCGTGACCCTGATGCTATAAAGGCGGCTACTGCACGTCTTGAGCCGTACAATGCGAAGGTTCTTCACGGAAATTACTCGGAAATTGAGACACTCATTCATTCGGAGGGTGTTGAAAAGGTTGACGGGGTACTGTTGGATTTAGGCGTTTCATCGCACCAGCTTGACACGCTGGAGCGTGGCTTTTCCTACCACGGTGACGCTCCCCTTGATATGCGTATGTCACAGGAGGGTGCAACGGCGGCAGATCTGGTCAACACGCTCCCCCACGAGGAACTGAGCAGAATTATGTTTGAATACGGCGAGGAAAAGTTCAGCAGAAGAATTGCTGACGAAATCATCAGACGCCGTGAGATAAAACCGATTGAAACCACAAGCGAGCTTGCGGATATCATTACAACGGCTGTTCCCGCAAAATTCAGACGTGACAAGAATCCCTGCAAGAAAGCCTTCCAGGCATTCAGAATCGCGGTAAACTGCGAGTTTGAGCATCTGAGCAAGGGACTTGATGATGCATTTGAGCT
>JAZSHA010000121.1:0-7042 GCA_045533025.1 Oscillospiraceae bacterium | reverse complement strand
CCCGTCTTGCAAACGGCGAAGACACTCACTCCCTCACCGATATCCGTGGTACAGCCTACCCCTGTAAGCCTGAGGATACCCCATATGGGGCAGTTGAATGCCCGTCCCTGAAGCTTTGCCGTGAGGATAAAAAATCCTACGCAAAGGCCTGCAAACAGCAGTATGACTGGCAGGACGAAATCTACGGCAGAACAATTATCCAGCGACAGGAGCAGAAAATGCTTGTCCAGCTTCCTCCGTCACCCGTGCTGACAACCGAGGAGGTTGACAAGGTCTATGCGCTTCCGTATATGCGTACCTATCACCCGATTTACGAAAAAGAGGGCGGCGTACCTGGTATTCAGGAAGTTGAATTCTCCATTACTCATAACCGTGGCTGTTTTGGCAATTGTAACTTCTGTTCAATTGCCTTGCATCAGGGCAGAAAAATCGCCGTACGAAGTGAGGAAAGTATCCTTAGAGAAGCAGAGCTTCTCACCACACTCCCAGGTTTCAAGGGTTATATCCACGACGTAGGCGGACCAACCGCAAACTTCCGAGCTCCAAGCTGTAAGAAGCAGCTTGAACACGGCCTTTGCAAGGGCAAGAAATGTCTTGCTCTCGAGCCGTGTAAAGCACTTGAGGTCGACCATACGGAGTATCTCAATCTGCTTAGAAAAATCCGTGCCGTTCCAAAGGTGAAAAAGGTTTTCATCAGAAGCGGTATACGTTACGATTACCTTATCGAAGACAAAAACGAGGAATTTATGCGTGAGCTTATTGAGCACCACGTCAGCGGTCAGCTGAAGGTTGCCCCTGAGCATTGTTCCGCGGTTGTCCTCGACAAAATGGGAAAGCCCCATATCGAAGCATACAAGAAATTTCAGGACAAATTCTACCGTATCACAGGGCAGGTAGGCAAGGAGCAGTATCTCGTTCCGTACCTTATGTCCTCACATCCTGGCAGTACGCTTAAAGAAGCGGTTGAGCTGGCGCTGTTCCTGAAAAGTCTGAAAATCCGTCCCGAACAAGTGCAGGATTTCTACCCCACACCGGGAACAATCTCGACCTGTATGTTCTATACCGAGCTTGACCCATATACAATGGAGCCTGTGTACGTGCCGAAAACAGCCGAGGAAAAGGCTATGCAGCGTGCACTTCTCCAGTATTTCCGTCCCGATAACCAGCGAAAGGTTATCGAGGCGCTGCAAAAGGCGCACCGTACCGACTTGATTGGCAACACCAAGGATTGTCTTGTAAAACCCGACGCGAAATACCTCGCAGACGAGCGTAAACGAAACGAACAGCGAAAGGATTCTGCAAAATGGCAGCAAAAAAGAAACCAACGAAACAGCAGGTCAGGAAAGCAAAATCAGCAGCAAAGAAAACAGTCAAAGCAGCGGAGAGGTTAGGAATTTCCCCCGTATTGGTTTTTCTGCTTATGCTTGTGGGCGTAACCTTTGTCTACAGCGGCTACCTTGAGCTTGGCAGCGATGACGTGCCAAAAGCGGCCGCTGAAAGCTTTATAAACAAGGACGCTGACCTCGCAATCCACTATATAGATGTAGGGCAGGGCGATTGCTCCCTAATTATGTGGGAGGGGGCAGCAATGCTTATAGACAGCGGTGAAAGTCAGTATGCTGAAACAGTGCTTGACTACCTTAACGAGCAGGGTGTTGAAAGGCTTGATTACGTCATAGCAACTCACCCCCACTCTGACCATATGGGGTCAATGTCGGAAATTGTATCAGCTGTTGATGTGGGAAAAGTAATCGTGCCCAAGGTTTCGGAGGAGCTTACTCCCACAACCGTATTTTATGAAAAATTTCTTGACGCACTCAGTGCAAAAGCAATAAAGCTTACCGCAGCAAAGCCTGATACAACCTACACATTTACAGGTACAACCGCTGCTTCCGTTAGCAAAATACCTCCAAGCTTTGAGATACTTGCACCTGTCACAGATTACACAGATTTGAATAATTATTCCGCTGTTGTGAAGCTTACCTACGGGGAAACGTCTTACCTGTTTACAGGTGACATCGAAAAGAAAGCTGAAAATGATATTCTGGAATATGGTGCAGACGTTGACGCTGACGTGCTGAAATCTCCCCATCACGGCAGCAGTACCTCATCAAGCGAATCCTTTATCGATGCTGTTTCTCCCGAAATCTGCATAATTCAGTGCGGTGACGGAAATGATTACGGTCACCCGCATGCCGAGATTATGGAGCTTCTTGAAGATTACGGCGTAACAACTTACCGCACAGACCAATGCGGCACAGTAACCGTCTACTCCGACGGTAAACAGATTTATGTTGCAACCGAAAAGGAATGATAATATGCTTATAGTTTCAAACATTTCCGAGGGAATAGCTGTTATTGAGGACGGAGAAATCAGTTTCGATATTCCAGCAGGCGCACTTCCCGATGGTACAAAAGAGGGTGACGTTATCCTCTGGGAAAACGGCGAATACCTTATTGACGAAAAAGCAACTGACGAAAGACGTAAAAAGATAATTGAAATGCAGAATAATCTCTGGGAATAATCCCTGTTAAGGAGGACATCTTATGGTACATAATCCTGACGCAAAGCTTTTTGACAAGTTGCAGGAAATTATGCCGACTCTTTCAAAGGGTCATAAGAAAATTGCCGAATATATTATGACACGCTACGACAAAGCCGCATTTATGACAGCTTCAAAGCTTGGAACAATTGTCGGAGTCAGCGAGTCAACCGTTGTGCGTTTCGCAACCGAACTCGGCTTCGAGGGCTACCCCGAATTACAGCGTGCACTAAAAGAGTATACCAGCAACAAGCTTACAACAGTTCAGCGTATCGACGTTATGAATGACCAGTTAAGCGGCAATGACGTGTACGAAAAGGTGCTGAATATGGATATCGACAAAATCCGCAAAACCCTCGAGGAGGGCGACCGTGACGAGTTTTACAGAACAGTCGATACCCTCTGTGCCGCAAAGAATATCTATGTAATCGGCGCGCGTTCAGCAGCCGTGCTTGCGCGTTTCCTTTCATTCTATTTCAATATGATGTTTGACAACGTGAAGCTTGTCCATACTACTTCCACAAGCGAAATGTTTGAGCAGATTTTGAACATCGGTGAAAATGACATTATGATAGGAATAAGCTTTCCACGCTATTCAACCCATACCGTAAAGGCTTTCCGATACGCACACGAACAGGGCGCAAAGGTTATCGCAATTACTGACAGCAAGGCTTCACCCCTTGCGGAGTACGCCGACAATATGCTCCTCGCAAGAAGCGATATGGTTTCCTTTGCCGACTCACTTGTTGCACCGATGAGCGTAATCAACGCACTTATCGTTGCCGTAGGTATGCGTAAGAGCGACTATGTCGTAAAGAACTACGAGCGTCTTAACGCTGTCTATGATGAGTTTGAGGTGTACGAAAAGCACGATAACACTACTGATAATAAGGAATAATTATGCAGAATAACTTTTTTGATTGCATTATAATAGGCGGTGGCGCAGCAGGAATGATTGCCGCCGTAACAGCCGCAGACAACGGAAAAAGCGTGCTCCTGATTGAAAAAGGGGAGAAGTGCGGAAGAAAGCTTGCCATCACGGGCAAGGGCAGATGTAACGTTACAAACAACTGCACCGACGAAGATTTCTTCGCAAATATTCCCGTCAACAGCCGTTTTCTCTATTCCGCATACAGCCGCTTCAACTGTCAGGATTGTATGGACTTTTTTGAAGCCTGCGGAGTGCCGCTGAAAACCGAAAGGGGCAACCGTGTTTTCCCCGTAAGCGACAACGCACACGATATAGTCCACGCACTTGAAAAAGCCTGCCGTGACCGTGGTGTGCAGATACACAAGGGTGAAAAAGTGAAGAATATTCTCGTTGACGACGGTGTCGTAACAGGTGTCGACTGCGGGGATACTATATACAATGCGGTAAGTGTCCTTGTTGCAACGGGAGGTAAATCCTACCCAGGAACAGGCTCAGACGGTGATGGTTATCGCTTTGCAGAAAAGCTGGGACATACCATTGTGCCACTTAAACCGTCACTTGTTCCCTTGGTTGCAGAGGAAAGCTACTGCACGGAAATGATGGGGCTGTCGCTGAAAAATGTGGCACTTACCCTTGTTGATACAGCGAAAAACAAGAACATCTATACCGAACAGGGTGAAATGTTGTTTACCCATTTCGGTGTTTCTGGACCAATGGTGCTGAGTGCTTCAAGCCACATTCCGAAAATGGAGCGTGGACGCTACAAAATCCTCATCGATATGAAGCCTGCCCTTGACCACGCCGCACTCGACAAGCGTATCCAACGTGACTTTGCGGAAATCCCCAATAGGCTTTTCTCAAATTCGCTGTCAAAGCTTCTTCCTGCAAAAATGATACCCGTAATCGTCAGACTTTCGGGAATTGCCCCCGATAAGCAGGTAAACTCTGTAACAAAGCAGGAGCGTACCGACCTTGTGAAGCTGCTGAAAAGCTTCCCCGTAACCGTAAAGGAATTTCGTCCGTTAAGCGAAGCAATCGTTACAAGCGGAGGAATAAAGGTCAGTGAGATTTCCCCTAAAACAATGGAGTCAAAGCTTGTGCAGGGCTTGTTCTTCGCAGGTGAGGTAATGGACGTTGACGCTTACACAGGCGGTTTCAACCTGCAAATTGCATTCTCCACGGGCGTAACAGCAGGCAATAATTTATAAATCAAAGGACGTGTTAAAAATGTCAATCAATATCGCAATCGACGGACCTGCAGGTGCAGGCAAAAGCACAATCGCCAAGGCAGCTGCAAAGAAATTTGGATTTATCTACGTTGATACGGGAGCACTCTACCGTTCAATCGCTTACTACGCAATAAATCACGGCGCTGACACAAAGAATGCCGAACAGGTTATCGCAATGCTCTCCGATATCACACCTGAGCTGAAATATATTGACGGGGTACAGCACGTTTTTGTCAACGGTGAAGACGTTTCAGACAAAATCCGTACTCCCGAGGTATCAATGGGTGCATCAAATGTTTCAGCAATACCCGCTGTCCGTGATTTCCTTTTTGAATTGCAGCGTAAAATTGCCCGTGAAAACAATGTTGTAATGGACGGTCGTGACATAGGCACAGTGGTACTTCCAAATGCTGAACTGAAAATTTACCTCACAGCGTCAGCTGAGGAGCGTGCACGCCGCAGACACGTTGAGCTTACCGAAAAGGGTGAAAGCGTAAGCTTCGAGGAAGTTCTTGCTGATGTAAACCAGCGTGACTACAACGATATGCACCGTGAAATTGCACCGCTGAAGCAGGCTGAGGACGCTGTTCTCTGCGATACAACCGAGGTTGACTTGCAGGGGGCAATTGATATGCTCTGCGGAATAATCGAAGATAAAACAGGCGCAAAGCCAAGGGGGAACTGATATGAACGCATTTGTACGCTACACCGTATGGGGTATCTATAAGCTTGTATATAATTTCCATATTGAGGGTATCGAAAATATCCCACAGGACAGACCGCTCGTAATGGCTTCCAACCACAGAAGCTACGCTGACCCTGTAATTCTCACAATGCCTATGAAGCGCCCTGTTACATATATGGCAAAGGAGGAGCTGTTCAAGAACAAGCTTTTCGGTTGGTTTATCACAAAGCTGGGAGCTTTTCCAGTAAAGCGTGGTGCAGGTGATATGCAGGTTATAGATGATTCTATTGCTATTCTCAATTCAGGGCGTAACCTCGTTATTTTCCCCGAGGGCACACGCTCAAAGGACGGAAAAGTAGGCAAGGGCAAGACGGGTGTTGCGCTGATTGCCGCAAAATCAGGCGCAGACGTAATTCCCTGCGGAATTATATTTGAGGGTGAAAAGCTTAAATTCCGTTCAAAGCTCACACTCCGTTTTGGTAAGGTTATTCCAGCTGAAGAAATCGCTGTTGAGGACGCTTCACCTCGTGCACTCAAGGACGTTAAAAAGCGTATTATGAGTGCAATTACCGAGCTTGTTGAAGGACCGACAGAGGTAAAGGAAACAGTCAATGAAAACTGAGATTATTGTTGCTGAGCACGCAGGTTTTTGTTTTGGTGTTGACAGAGCCTTGAAAATCGTGTATAATGTATTAAGCAACGGCAAAAAAGTTGTTACTTGTGGAGAAATTATCCATAATAAAGACGTTGTTTATGACCTTGAAAAAAAGGGAGTAAGAATTGTTGAAACCGATGCGGAGCTTGAAAGGCTTACTGATGAAGCGGTTATAATTCGTTCTCACGGCGTGACCAAGGATATTTTCAGATTGCTGGAAGAAAAGAAAATTGAGTATCATGACGGTACCTGCCCGTTTGTACGGCGTATCCAGAAAATTGCCGAAGAAAAAAGCAAGGCAGGGTACGATGTAATAATAATGGGAGATAAATCTCACCCTGAGGTTGTTGGAATTGCATCTTATTGTCAAAATAAGGCAATTATCTGCCGTGATGATATTGAATTATCTGAATTTTTGAAAAAAAATTTGAAAAATCCCAAAAAAAAGGTTGCAATTGTTGCGCAAACAACGTATAATATAAATATGTGGGATAACTGTGCCAAAATCGCTGCGGCAGCTTTACCCGATGCAGAGGTAATCAATACGATATGCAGTGCTACTTCCGACAGGCAGCAGAGTGCTGTTCGTTTGGCGAAAACCGCTGACCTTATGATTGTTGTCGGCGGAAAACACAGTTCCAATACAGTCAAGCTCGCAGAAATCTGCAGCGGACATTGCAAGGAATGTATTCACGTTGAGAATGCTTCCGAGCTCGATTTTCAGTATATCGATAAACTGCTGAAAAATAACATCGGCGAAAAATTCATCATCGGTGTTACTGCCGGTGCTTCGGCTCCGGTACATATAATCAAGGAGGTTACAAACCAAATGAGTGAAAAAATGATCATGGAAGAGGACTTTAACTTTGAGGAGGCGCTCGATGCGTCCTTCAAAAAAATATATACCGGTCAGAGGGTGAAAGGATACATAACAGCTGTTAATGATGCAGAAGCTATTGTTGATGTCGGAACAAAGCACACAGGTTATGTTTCTCTCGA
>JAZSHA010000212.1:0-2788 GCA_045533025.1 Oscillospiraceae bacterium | reverse complement strand
CTTATTATGGTAGGATACTTTGCATTTACCGACAAGGACGGCAACTTTACACTTGATTATGTAGCTGAAGTTGCACAGTATTCCCAGATTTTTGTACGTTCAATCTGGCTTGCAGCAATCGCAACTGTTATCTGCCTTGTAATTTCATATCCACTTGCATATATTCTTACAGGCTTCAGCAAAAATACTCAAAGCACAATGCTGATGATTGTTATGCTTCCCATGTGGATGAACTTTTTGCTCAGAACATATGCTTGGATGACTATGCTCGGTAATAATGGTATTATCAACACTATTCTTGGTTTTATTGGCCTTGGACCATTCAAAATGCTCAACACAGAGGGAGCGGATGTCCTCGGTATGGTGTACAACTATCTGCCATATATGATTCTGCCGCTTTATTCTGTAATGGTTAAAATTGATAAGAGCGTTATCGAAGCAGCATCCGACCTCGGCTGTAGTCCTTGGAAAACAATTCTGCGTGTGGTATTTCCGCTTAGCCTTCCAGGTGTAATGTCCGGGATTACAATGGTTTTCGTTCCCGCAATCAGTACATTCATTATTTCAAGAATGCTCGGCGGCGGCGGTAACCTGCTTATCGGTGACCTTATCGAAATGCAGTTCCTTGGCAATGCTTATAACGTAAACCTCGGTGCAGCAATTTCGCTGGTGCTTATGGTTATTATCCTGCTTATTATGACAATTATGAACCAGTTTGACAACGATGACGGCGCAGTATTGCTGTAAGAAAGGGGAGTGCACGATGAAAAAATTAAGTAAAATATATCTTGGACTCGTCCTGTTTTTCCTTTATGTGCCGATTTTTGTGCTGATTGTATTTTCTTTCAACACAACAAAAAGCCGTACCGTAATGTCAGGTTTTACATTTGATTGGTACATCAAGCTTTTCCGTAATGAAATTATTATGGAGTCTTTGTGGAATACAATTATCATTGCTGTAATTGCTTCCATAACAGCAACAATTCTCGGTACAGCAGCTGCAATCGGTATCAACAATATGAAAAAAGTGCCGAAAGCAATTGTAATGAACATCACTAATTTTCCTATTATCAACCCTGAAATCGTAACTGGTGTATCTCTTATGCTTCTGTTTGTGTTTTTTGCAGCACGAATGAACTTTGAGTTTGGCTTCTGGACTTTGCTTATCGCACATATTACATTCAGCGTACCTTATGTTATCCTTAATGTAATGCCAAAGTTCCGCCAGATGGACCCATTCCTCTATGAAGCAGCGCAGGATTTGGGATGTAACTCACGTCAGGCTTTCTTTAAGGTAGTTCTCCCTGAAATTATGCCCGGTGTACTGTCAGGATTTATGATGTCATTTACATTCTCGCTGGACGATTTCATTATCAGTTACTTTACAAGTGGTTCTGACTCACAGACCCTCCCCGTAACAATCTATTCTATGACAAGACGTAAGGTCAGCCCCGAAATTAATGCTCTTTCAACAATTATTTTCCTTGTTGTTGTAATTGTTCTCGTGCTGAAAAATGTTATAGAAAGAAAAAGCGAGAATAACAAAATCAAGGTAAAGGGGGAGAGAATTTGAACAAATTTCTGAAAAAGAGATTTGCATTTGCAGCTTTGGCTCTTGTAATGTGCGGAACTGTATTTGCAGGCTGCTCAACTGCCGATACCACCGAAATTGAAGAAGAGGAAGAGACTGAGGTTCAGACCCTTACCGTTGCCGACGAGGAATATTATAAGCGTTTCTATGATGATGACATCAGCATTAATGTCTACAACTGGGGTGAATATATTTCTGACGGCTCAGATGAAGGTACCCTTAATGTAAATGCTGAGTTTACAAAGCTTACTGGCATTAAGGTGAATTATACTAACTATGCTACAAACGAAGAACTTTACGCAAAACTTAAAGGCGGCGGAGCAAGCTACGATATCATCATTCCTTCCGATTATATGATTTCCCGTATGATTAAGGAAGAAATGGTTTTGCCATTGGATATGGATAATATTCCTAATTACAAGTACATAGGTGAAGCATATAAAAATCAGGCTTTTGACCCTGAAAATGAGTATTCTGTTCCATACTTCTGGGGTACTGTAGGTATCATTTACGATACCACCCTCATCGATGTGGAAAATATCGACTGGGATATTCTGTGGAATGAAGATTATGCAGACAGAATTCTTATGTTTGATAATCCTCGTGATGCTTTTGCAATTGCTGAATTGCGCCTTGGATATTCGCTCAACACCGAAGATGAAAAGGAGCTTGAAGAAGCTGCTGAACTTCTTAAGGAGCAGAAAAAGGTCGTTCAGGCTTATGTAATGGACGAAATTTTCGATAAAATGGGTGCAGGTGAAGCTCTCATTGCCCCTTATTACGCAGGTGATGCTGTTACACTTATGGCTGAATATGAGGATTTGGGATTTGTAATTCCTGAAAGCGGAACAAACCTGTTTATTGACGGTATCTGTATTCCTAAGGGTGCAAAGCAGAAGGAAGCTGCGGAAATGTATATAAACTTTCTTTGCGAACCTGATATTGCTTATTCAAACACTTATTATGTAGGTTACTCCACACCTAATACAGCTGCTTATGAAATGCTTGATGAGGAAACTAAGAATGTTGGCATTTCATATCTTCCTGATGAGTATCTTATGTCCAATACAACTGTTTTCCGCAACCTTTCTGACGATGCAAATCAGAAGATGCAGGATTTATGGACAGAACTTAAGTCAACACAATCTGAAACAAAGAACAAGTGGCTTGTTCCTGCATTTATGTTAGTTTGTGTTA
>JAZSHA010000176.1:0-6900 GCA_045533025.1 Oscillospiraceae bacterium | reverse complement strand
CGCTGGAACGGACAGTATTCATTGTTTATGGGAGCGGAAAGGTTCAATAATCCGAATGCACCGACGAAGTAAATTATAATGTATCTGAATGTGAAAAGTGGAATGTGAAATGAGGAATTAAAGAGTTCGGCGTCGCCGAACACATTAACAACGCAAGGCGTTGTTTCATTCCACTTTCCTCATTCCTAATTCCTCATTTAGAAAGACAAATTCCAATTTAAAAAAGGAACCTAAAATGATTGAAAAAATAAAGCTCACAATCCAAAAGCGTAATATGCTTTCCGCAGGGGATTCCGTTTGCGTCGCTCTATCAGGCGGTGCGGACAGCGTTGCCCTGCTTCTTGCGCTTTATGAGCTTTCTGCGGAGCTGGACTTCACACTTTCCGCTGTTCACGTCAACCATCTTCTCCGCGGTGATGAGAGCGACCGTGACGAAAGTTTCTGCCGTGATTTGTGTGCACGGCTGAATGTGCCCTTACAGGTTTTCCGTGAGGACGCCGCTGCTTTTTCACACTCTCTCGGCGTGTCGGTGGAAACAGGTGCACGTGAGCTTCGTTACAAAATTTTTGACAGCCTTGACTGCGACAGAATTGCTACCGCACATAACCTCAACGACAACGCCGAAACTCTGATTTTCCGTTTTGCACGTGGCACGGGACTTCGCGGTCTGTTGGGTATTCCTGCTGTAAGAGGAAAAATTATCCGTCCGCTGATTGAGTGCGGACGTGACGAAATTGAAGCGTTTCTCACCAAAAAGGGTCAGGAGTTTGTTACAGACAGCACCAACCTTTCCGACGATTACGCACGAAACCGTATCCGTCACCATATTATCCCCGAAATGTCGGCGGTGCACGGCGCTTTTCCGCAGTGCGTGACACGAATGGTAAAAAGCTTTGCCGAGGACGAGGACTTTTTAACAGCCGAGGCAAAAAAATGTGAAAAAGACGATTTGCGCACCCTTCACCCCGCAATCAGAAAACGTGTTATCATAAATCAGCTGAAATCGCATAACCTTAGAGTATGTACCGAAAAAATAGAGGAAATCGAAAATGCTGTGCTGTCGGGCAAAGGCAGGGTAAATGTTGAAAATGACTTTTTCGCAGACTTCGAAAACGGTGTCCTTCGTGTTTATAAGGAGCAGCCCGAAAACGCTCCCAAGCCTGTTGCTGTAACCAAATTCGGTGAGTACAGCTTTGGCTGTGACAGAATTGTGATAATATCGAAACAGACGGACGAAAATCAGTTAGCAGATGATAATGTTAATAAAAATTCCACAATTTACTATGCGGATTATGATACAATACAAGGTGATATTGTTTTGAGGAACAGACTCCGTGAGGACAGGATAAAACCCGTCGGAGCCGTTCATACAAAGGAACTGAGGAAAATTTTACAGGAAAAGCTGCCCCCCGAAAAAAGAAAAAGCTCCGCCGTGCTGACGGACGGAAACGGCATTTTATGGGCTGAGCACGCAGGTCTTGCCGACAGAGTCAAGCCCTGCTCCGAAACAGAAAATTACCTCGTTATCGAGATTAAATATCTTTGACAAAAGAAAAATACAAACAGGAAAGGATTGATACCCGTGAACAAAAAAAGCAGCGGCAAGGGCATACTGATTTATGTCATCGTTATGGTTTCCGCAATTTCTCTTGCGGTTCTTCTGCTTAAACAGTCAACAAAGACAGATGCGGAGTACAGCTACTCCGAAATTATGCAGTATTTCGACAACTATCAGGTCAGTGAAATGAATTTCGACCTTGGTACAGGCGAGCTGGAAATGGTTGTGGAGGGGCAGGATAAGCCTATCGAATACACCGTTCCTAACGTAAGCGTGTTCCTGAACGAAATTCAGATGGGCGAGGAGAATTACCGTAAGGAATACAACGCCCTTCACCCTGACGCTCCTCTTGCGCAGGAATACTACAAAATTCAGGATACCTCATGGCTTTATAATCTCCTGCCGTCACTCCTTATTATCGGTCTGATGGTGTTCTTCTTCTTCTTTATGATGAGGCAGGCAGGCGGCGGCGGAAAGATGAACAACTTCGGCAAGGCAAACGTTAAGAATGCCGCAGGCAAAAAACACACCTTCGACGATGTTGCAGGTGCTGACGAGGAAAAGGAAGAGCTTGAAGAAGTTGTTGACTTCCTGAAAAACCCTAAGAAATATACCGCAATGGGCGCAAGAATTCCAAAGGGTATCCTTCTCATGGGCCCTCCTGGTACAGGTAAAACCCTCCTTGCAAAGGCTGTTGCAGGCGAGGCTGGTGTACCATTCTTCTCTATCTCAGGTTCAGACTTCGTTGAAATGTTCGTAGGTGTCGGCGCTTCCCGTGTCCGTGACCTTTTTGAAACAGCTAAGAAAAATTCCCCTGCAATCATCTTCATTGACGAAATCGACGCAGTAGGCAGACGCCGTGGCGCAGGTCTCGGCGGCGGTCACGATGAACGTGAACAGACTCTCAACCAGCTTCTTGTTGAAATGGACGGCTTTGAGGGCAACGAGGGCATCATCGTTATGGCTGCTACAAACCGTAAGGATATCCTCGACCCCGCACTTCTCCGTCCGGGACGTTTCGACCGTCAGATTACAGTAAACTACCCCGACATCAAGGGCAGAGAGGAAATTCTCAAGGTACACACAAAGAACAAGCCGCTTGCTCCAGACGTAAGCCTCAAGACTATTTCCCAATCCACAGCAGGCTTCACAGGCGCAGAGCTTGAAAACCTCGCAAACGAAGCAGCTCTCCTTGCTGCAAGAAAGAACCGCAAGGCTATCACAAAGGAAGACATCGAGGAAGCTACAATCAAGGTTATTGCCGGCCCTGAGAAGAAGAGCCACGTTGTTACAGAAGAGCAGAAGCGTGTTGTTGCGTACCACGAAGCAGGTCACGCTGTTGTAACATACTATATGGAAACTCAGGATAAGGTTCATCAGGTTACAATTATCCCAAGAGGCTCGGCAGGCGGTATGACAATTCACCTCCCTGAGCAGGAGCCTTCCTTCCTTAATGTTACAATGAGAAAGCTCAAGGAAGAAATCGCTGTATGTATGGGCGGACGTGTTGCTGAACAGCTTATTATCGGTGAGTGCACAGCAGGCGCAATCAGCGACCTCCAGCGTTCCACAAAGCTTGCAAAGGCAATGATTACCCAGTACGGCTTCTCAGAGAAGCTTGGACCTGTTGTATACGGCAGCGACAATGACGAGCCTTTCGTTGGTATGAGCTACGGACAGAGTAAGGACCACTCCGAAAAGGTGCAGGCGGAAATCGACGCAGAGGTAAGAACAATTATCGACGAGTGCTACGAAATGACAGTTACAACCCTCAAGGAGCACCTCGACCAGCTCCACGAGGTTGCACAGTACCTCCTCAAGCACGAAAAAATCAACGGTATCGACTTTGATAAGCTGATGAAGGGCGAGCTTGAAGAAGAAGCTGAGGAAGAAACAACTTCCGAGGAAACAACAGCTGAAGAAACTGTTGAGGTTACAGACGAGCTTCCTGAAATTGAAGCAGAAGAAACCGAAGAAGTTTCCGAAGAAAACGCACCTGAAGATAACGATACAGACGAAAACAATTCTGACGAAGAATAATCACAAATTGTTGTTTTATAAATAAACCCAAAACTAAAAAGTTCGCCAGCCTTTCAAGGCTGTGGGTTTCCAAAGGGCAAAGCCCTTTGGTCGACGTCCGCAGACGTCGAAACTCCCCTTACCCTATAAAACGGGGAATGGGGTGAGAAAAACGACAGTTTTTCGAGGGGAAGCGGACACGACCGCTTCCCCTTTGTTGCAATTAAAAACAAAATCCTCCTCGTAAATGTGCCAGTGGCACATTTACGACGTAACAAACCCAAAGGAGTCCAATATGAAATTACTTTTCCTCGGCGACGTTGTCGGAGATATCGGCAGCAAGTTCGTCGGCTCAAAGCTTCGCTCCCTGAAACAATTCTACGGCGCAGATATCGTTGTAATCAACGGCGAAAACAGCGCCAACGGCAACGGAATTACCCCACAGTCCGCAAAATACCTGTTCCAGATTGGTGCAGACGTAATCACAACAGGCAACCACTGCTACCGCCGAAAGGAAATCCTTGATATGTTCGACAGCGAGGAATTTTTAATCCGACCCGCAAACTTCCCCGACGGCAACGCAGGTCACGGCTACTGCGTGCTGGATATGGGAATTACACAGGTTGCAGTTGTAAACCTTATGGGCACGGTATATATGGAAGCTCTCGACAACCCCTTTTCCACAATCGACCGCCTGCTTTGTGAAATTGACACACCAAACATCATCGTGGATTTCCACGCCGAAGCAACCAGCGAGAAAAAGGCAATGGGACAGTACCTTGCAGGCAAGGTTACAGCTGTTTTCGGTACGCACACCCACGTTCAGACAGCCGACGAGTGCATACTTTCCGACCACACCGCATATATTACCGATGCAGGTATGTGCGGACCTGAGCTTTCGGTGCTGGGAGTAAAGAGCGAAATTGCAATCGAAAAACAGCGTTTTCATTCCCCTGTGAAGTTTGTGGAGTCAGACAATCCGCCCTTTATAAACGGCGTGGTAATTGAGTTTGACTGCAAGAATGGTCAATGTAGCTCAATAGAAAGACTTATTATTAGGTAAAGTACCGAAATTGTGAAAAAACTATTGCAAAAAGGAAACAATCGCTGTATAATTTCATTAGTTTAAAGTGATGTACTGGTTAAGTGATATCACAACATGGGGGTCTTAAAATGGAAGTTCTCAAAGTTTCGGCACGTTCCTTTCCCAATTCTGTAGCAGGAGCAATAGCAAGTGTGATGCGTGAGAACGGCGAGGTTGAGGTGCAGGCGGTTGGCGCAGGCGCTGTAAATCAGGCTGTAAAATCAATCACTATCGCAAGAGGATACCTTGCGCCCGTTGGCGTGGATTTGGTCTGCTACCCCGCATTTGCAAACGTAGATATCGACGGTGAAACAAAGACAGCAATAAGACTTATATGCGAAAAAAGATAAACTTCTTCGAAGTTTATCTTCTCCAAATATTTCGCAAGCAAAAATATTTTTCAAAAGGCAAAATTAATCCTGCAAGGCATCAGCTTTGCAGGATTTGTCTTTTATTCGGATTTTTCAGCATCAATTTCGGCAATTGCCTCGGTAAGCCATTTCAGCTCGTCCTCGTCAGGCTCGTGTCCGCGCTTGTCAAGGGAGTATTTCACCGCAAGCGCCGCAGGGTCAAGCTCGGCGGTTTCGGCAGCGGTAATTCCTGCTCCCGAAGAAACAGAGCCTTGCCTGCCCGAAAACATAAGCAGGTTTGGGTACGCTTCACGGAGACGTGCAAACATATTACTGCCTGCGTACTTGTCGGTAACCTTGATTTTTATGAAGTCCCCATGTGCAGGGTCATTCTCTGCTTTGCTCAGTATCTCCTCATAGTTACCCTCGATTGTACGGAGCTTATAGGGCTGTGGCACGTCAAGCTCGGTAAGTGTACAGCTGTCTGTGTCGAAAACGGAGACCGTTTTATTCTGTGCAGCCTCACCGAAAGAATATGGCATCGGCGTGCCGCTGTAGCGGATAATCGTGCCCGAAGCGGAGAGTGTCTGAGGGCGGTGAAGATGCCCTAAAGCAACGTAATCAAAGCCGCCGAAAGCAGAAAGCGGCACAAGGTCAGCTCCCCCCACGGACTCGGCTGTGCGTGCGGAAACGTCGCTCTCTCCTGCCTTTCCTCCAGCGGCGAAGCAGTGGGCTGACAGGATAAGCTTCTTTGATTTGTCAGCGTTTGCAAGAATTCTTTTCGTGATTTCAGCCATAACAGCCGCCGCACTGTTTTCACAGCCAAGCTTTGCGGCAGCGTCAGTGGGGTTGTAATAAGGCAGGGAATATATCTCGCAGTTTCCCAGCTGTATCGGGGAGAAGGCGTCCTCAAGGGAGCCTGAAATGTGAAGTCCTGCCGCCCTCAGCAAATCGGAGCAGGAAGAAAGTCTTGCCGCACCGTCGTGGTTTCCTGCACAGACAATAACGGGCACTCTCATTTCAAGGCAAAGCTTTGTAGCAAGGCTGCTCCAGCATTTTATCGCCTCAGCGGAGGCAACGTTGGTGTCGAAAACGTCCCCCGAAATGATAACAGTGTCAATGCTGTTGTCACGGACGATTGCGCAAAGTGACTCGCAAAGCTCCCACTGATATTTCAGAAGCGGAGCGCCGCAGAGGGATATTCCGAAATGGAGGTCGGAGGTGTGGAGAATTTTCATAGCGAACTTCCTTTTTAAATATAGATTGAGGAAAACTATAATTTACTGATATCTCTTGCTGTTACGTCTGCCTGCGGTTTTATTGTTATTTCCGCTGTGGTGCGGACGCTTGCGGTTGTAGTCACGCTTACGTTCAAGGTTGCGGTAGTCCTTCTGTCTGCCGCTGCCTGAGTCCTTGCCGCCTCTGCCCTCGTAAAGCTTGATTTTGATTTTCTGACCGTTGATTTTGGTGCCCGTCATAGTTTCGATAACGTGCTCCTTGTCAGCTTCGGGGATTTCAACAGTTGTGAAATGGTCGTAAATATCAATCTTTCCGAAAGTCTTTCCTGGCATACCTGTTGCATCAACAAGCGCACCAAGCACAAAGTTCGGTGCAATTTTATTCTGTCTGCCCAAGGAAATCTCAACCTTGACGCTTCCGCCGCCTTCCTTGCCCTTTCGGCTTCTTTCGGTGCGCATAACAGGCTTGATAAATTCGGGCACGTTCTTTGTTTCAGCTGAAATTTTCATTCCGAGGAGTGCCGCTGCAAGCATATCTGCTGTAAAGCCCTCCGCTTCAAGCTCCTTGACCTGTTCAGCGTAGTCAGCATACTTGCCGGACATAACCGTGCTCTTGATAATGTTCAGCAGGTTGGTTGTCTTTGCCGCAAC
>JAZSHA010000051.1:0-15620 GCA_045533025.1 Oscillospiraceae bacterium | reverse complement strand
TGGAAAAAGAAAATGGCGAAGTTTATTTGCAGGATTGTGAGACGGCAGGAGAGCCAGCAAATTTTAATTATTACTATAATAAGTTTAAGAAGTTAAATTTCTTAAAGGATTTGCAAAAAGATAGTGGTAGAGATATCAGTGTCATTTATTGTGTAGATATTCTCAATCCAAACTATGCAGAAATTAATGAAAGATTTGAACGAATGAGTGTTGAGGACATTCTCAATAAGCTGAAAATGGAACTTAACAGTTATGAAAGCAAGTTTGTATTAAAGAGCGTAGTTGAGGAGTCAAAGGCTGTTGATGGTATTGAGCAGCTCATTATTGACTTACAGCAGAAGCCAGAGATTGGCTGTAAACTTCAAGGCGATATTATCAACTCTATAACTCGCGGCGGAAGAAAAGGTAAACTTTATATTCGTTCAGCAGGTTCTGGTGTTGGTAAAACTCGTTCAATGGTTGGAGACGCTTGTAATATTGCGTATCCGATTCGTTTCGATAGAAAGAAAAATAAATGGGTTTCAACAGGTAGCTGTGAAAAGGTTCTGTATGTAATGACAGAGCAGGACCCTGATGAAATCAAAACTATGATACTTGCATATCTTACGGGATATAATGAAGAAATTTTCTTATACGGTACATATGGTGAGAAGGAGATGCCTCGTATTCAGCAGGCAATTGACATCATGAAGAAGTATGAAGGAAATATGTTGTTTGCTCATATTCCAGACCCTTGTGCTTCAGCCGTAAAGAATTTGTTCAGAAGATATAATATTCAGCATGGTGTTGAGAATATTTTCTATGATTATATCTTCTCTTCTCCTGCTATGCTTAATGAGTATCGTGACTTAAAACTTCGTGAAGATGTTTGTCTTAGATTGTTCACAACAACATTGAAGAATCTTGCCGTTGAACTTAACGCTTTCATTATGACTTCAACACAGGTTAGTAATGATGACGATGAGAAGGGCGGATTTAGAGATTTTAAGAATGTTCAAGGTTCAAAGGCGATTGTTAACCTTGCAGACTTTGCTTGTGTTATGTCTCGTCCAACTAAGGCAGAATTGCAGGAACTTGCAGGATTTTCCGGTTCATTCTCATTTGTTCCTAATCTTGTTACAGACATTTATAAGAATCGTCGTGGCAGATGGAATATGGTAAGAGTTTGGTCCAGAAATGATTTGGGCTGTTGCCGCAAGGAAGATTTGTTCGTAACAACAGTTGATATGAAACCGATTAAAGAGTTTCAGGTTGTTCAGTTTGATTCGACAACATATGGAGATTTTACTGAGCTATGCGACCTTTATAATGAAGGAATTGTATCAGATAGTGTTTATGAAGAATTTTATTCCACTTCGGATATTAAGCCAGAAGATTTGGCTGTTGATTCCGCCGCGGCATTTGAAGATGATGAAGATAATAAGAGAAGATTAAGCGAAAAAGATTTTTCTGATTTTTTGACCTTTTAAGGAGTGATTAAGTGAGCGATTTAAAAGACTTAATGAATAGTCTGACTAATGAAGAAATCATTGATATAATGACAAAACTTGGTGCAGACAGATTCGAAGAAAAAGGAAACGCAATAATCTTCCCAACAATTTGTCATAATCATGATTCTGCCGATGCAAGTATGAAGTTATATTATTATCCTAAAACTCATACTTTCCATTGTTATACTGAATGTTGCTGCACTTTCAATATTATTGAAATGTTTAAAAAGCGATATGAGTTATTGAATGTTCAGTATGATTTTTTCAAGGATATTGTTTTAAAGATTGGTGGAGGAGCTGGTCGAACAAAAGAATACGAATCTTTCTACCAGCCATACCAATCGATTTATACTAAAGAAAATCACAATGCTGAAGTTAATATTCCTATTCTTAATAAAGGATTATTGAATGTTTATACATTCTATCCTACCGTTGAGTGGTTAGAAGATGGAATTAGCGAAGAAGCAATGAAGATATATAATATTCTTTATTCAATTCCCGAAAACAAAATAATTATTCCTCATTATGACATTGAAGGAAACTTGATTGGAATAAGAGGAAGAAGTCTTAATGATGAAGATATTGCACTTGGTAAATATCGTCCAGTGTGTATTGAAGGAAAGATGTATAATCATCCTCTTCAGTTTAATCTTTATGGACTGAATTTTGTAAGAGAGAATATAAAGAAGTATAAGACGGCAATTGTTGCAGAGTCCGAAAAAAGTTGTTTACAATATTCAACAATGTTCGGACAAGATAAAAATATAGTTGTCGCCGCTTGTGGTAGTACATTTCATAAATATCAGCTTGACTTGTTAATCAAATGCGGAGCAGAAAGGGTTTTGATAGCTTTTGATAAAGAAGGTAAGACTTGGGAAGAGAAAGAGAAATATTTTGCAAAATTAAAAGGTATTTGTGAAAAATATAAAAACTACTGCACAATGGGTTTTGTTTATGATAATAGTAATCTACTAAAACTGAAGCAGTCTCCTTTTGACTGCGGACCAGAAGTAGCAACTAAATTAATATCAAAAGGAGTCTGGTTATAAAATGAAGTATATTAGAAAAACGAGTAAGGATATTACTCAGGATTTCAGTCACAATTTACTTATTGACAGAGGTATCTTGAAGGAAGGAGAAAATACTGACTGGTATTTTAAGCCTACTTTCGATAATCTTCTTGACCCACTTGGTCTTGACCATATGGAAGAGGGAGCAAAGTTACTGTTAAAGCATTTGAAGAACGGAAGTCGTATTCGTCTTTATGTTGACTGTGACGTTGATGGTTTCACATCTTCTGCTTTGTTTATCAATTATTTTAATGATTTTTTGAAAAACAAATATCCTGATGTTGAAATTACTTATCACATTCCAGAAGGAAAAGAACACGGTCTACGTTCAGTCATGGATGAATTAGTTCACAATAAGATTTGTGATTTAATTATTCTCCCTGATAGTTCTTCAAATGATTATGATGAACATAAACAGCTTCATGAGATGGGTTATGATATTCTTGTTCTTGACCACCATGATGCAGACCATTATAGTGAGGACGCAGTTGTTATTAATAATTAGTTGTCAAACGATTATGAGAACAAGGCATTAAGTGGTGTCGGTGTTGTTTATAAGTTTATTAACTTCTTCGATTATTACCGTTGGGAAGATTCTCCTGAGAGTAAGGAAGAAGAGGCTTTTGTTGACCCTATCTTTGACCGATACCTTGACCTCGTTGCTCTTGGTGAAATTAGTGATATGATGAATATGCAGACACCAGAGAATCGTTACATTTGTGACTATGGTCTTTCAGATATTCAGAATACTCTATTCCGCGCGATTGTGAAGAAACAGTGTTATTCAATGTTTGGTATCTATGAAGCGGATTGGAATGATTCTTATTATAACAGTGGAGATGTTACACAGATTAAGGTTGCTTTCTATGTAACTCCACTTATCAATGCTCTTATTCGTGTTGGCACACAAAGCGAGAAGGAACAGCTCTTTGAAGGCTTTATTAATGGTGATAAAGTAATTCCTTCAACAAAGCGAGGAGCAAAGGGTGAAATGGAGACTGTCGCAGAATAGGTAACTCGTAACTGTGTAAATGCTCGTTCGAGACAGAATAGAGAGAAGGATAAGGCAATTGAGCTGCTTGATATTCAGATTAGCAATAATTGTCTTGATGAAAATAAAATTCTTATTCTTAATGCTGATGACCTCAGTGTTTCAAATAATCTTACTGGTTTGATTGCAATGGGTATTGCCGCGAAGTATAAAAAGCCTACAATGCTCGGTAGAATAAGTCCTGACGGTTACTTGAAGGGTTCTATCAGAGGTAGAGAGGAAAGTGAGTTGAAAGACTTTAAGGGATTCCTTAAGGATAGCAACTACATGGACTTTGTTGAAGGTCATGCGAACGCCGCCGGCTTCAGTATTAAAAATAGTGATATTGATAAGCTATGTGAGTATGCAAATACAAAACTTGCTAACATTGACTTCAATGAAGGATTCTATGAAGCAGATTTTGTTATTCAGGGTAATTATTCAGAAATTACTCCTCTTGTTCTTGATATCGGCGCACAGCAGAAATTGTGGGGACAGACAAACGATGAGCCAGTTATTATTGTTGAGAATATCACAATTCCTAAGTCTCAAATACAGACAATCGGCTCAAAGAAAGATACTGTTAAATTTGTATTCAATGGTATGACATATATGATTTTCAAGGCACAAAGTATTATCGACCAGATTTTTGAAACACCTGGTGATACTCTTAATATCACTTGCGCCGGCAGAGCAAATATTAACACATGGGGCAATAGAGTTACTCCACAGATTTATGTTGATGAAATCGAAATAAAGGAGAGTTCTATCTATGACTTCTGATAAAGATATAGTTGAAATGACAGTCGGAAAAGGTGGGCAATATGAAGCCCACCTCGATGTTGACGATAAAACAAGTTTTGTCATTAAAGACATAACTAATGTTAGGTTTTTTGACCCAGTAAAACAAGAATGGATTGATATTGGTTATAAAGGTCCAGTATCTTTGAATTATAAGGAGGAATAAAAATGGGAGAACTTTGTAAGAGAACCGAAGAGTGGAGGGTTAATGATGAAGCAGAAGCAAAAGCTCTTATCGAAAAGGCAAAGGCTGATGAAAACGTAGAAGGTTATGAACTTAAATCCTACAAGATGGTCAAGAAAGATAAAAAGTCTAAGGGCGAAATTATCGACGAATGGGTAATTGTTACCCTTGTTAAACAATGGTAAAAGGACAAGGACTAATGGACGAAGTTTGTCGCGGCTTAGCTGGTGAGATAAGCTTCGAAGAGTCCATTCGTAGACAAACAAATATCTTGGAATACGAGATAATGCAAGCTATTAAAGATAAATTGGAGGGATATATCAATGAAGTTCCACATGGACGAGAAGGAGAACTACAAAAAGAAGATTGATAAGATGAAGGACGACATGAATCGCCGCAACAAGGAAATCCAGAAAGAGCGTGAAAAGAAAAAGAAACAGTGATAAGGAAAGTCAAGGCTAAAAAGTCTTGACTTTTTTGTTAAAATATGGTATAATTATTATAGAAAGTAAGAAATATATAAATAATGAGTATCCCTGTATAAATACTCGGCGATACTGATTGGAGGTATATTATGGATTTAAAGGCACTTAAAAGATTTGACGACCATTCTCACAGTATGTTTTCTAACTTCAGATTGATTGACTCTATCAATCGTCCGAAGGATATGATTCTGAAAGCGTATGAGCTGGGAATGTCCGGTATTGCACTTACAGACCACGAGACTGTTGCAGGTCATGTAGAATGGTTGAAGTGTGAAAAGGAACTTAAAAAGGCAGGTAAAATTCCTGAAGACTTTAAGTGTGCTTGTGGTAATGAGATTTATCTTGTTAATGATAGAACTAATATTGAAAGATATTGGCACTACATTCTGATTGCAAAGAACACTGAAGGGCACCGTGCATTAAGAGAATTGAGTTCAATCGCTTGGTATAACGGTTTCAGTTCTCGCGGCTTGATGAGAGTTCCAACAGAAAAGAAGGAACTTGAGGAAATTGTTAAAAAGTATCCGAACACTTTGATTGCAACTACCGCTTGTCTTGGCGGTGAGCTTCCTCATTTCGTAGCAGAATTGATTAAGGCAGAGCAGGCAAATGATGAAACCGCAATTCGTTTTTGGAAAATTGAAATTGACAATTTTATCAAGTGGAATCTCAATCTATTTGGAGAAGATTTCTATATTGAGATTGCCGCGGCAGATACAAAAGACCAGATTAAGTTCAATGCAAGAGTAAAGAGTATTGCAAAGTATTACAATATTAAAATGGTAATCGGTTCTGACGCACATTATCTTACTGCAAAGGAACGTCCTGTTCATAAGGCTTATCTTAATTCAAAAGACGGCGAGCGTGAGGTTGACGGTTTCTATACTTTCGCTCATATGATGGACAATGAAGAAGCATATGGAAATCTTAGTATGACTTTCTCTGAGGAAGAGTTCGCAGAGTTTTGTGCAAACTCAATGGAGATTTATGATAAGATTGGTACTTATGAAATTTTCAGAAAGCCAATCATTCCGAGAGTTGAAGTTGTACCAAAAGATTGTCCAGTAACTCCGAACTGGGTTTGGAAAGATGATTGTCCGGTACTTACACAACTTATTCAGAGTGATAATGTACAGGAAAAGTATTGGGTAACAGAGTGTTTGCTCAGTATGATTGATAAAGGTCTCTTTGGAAAAGAAGAGTATATGATTGCTCTTGAAACAGAAGCAAGAGTAATTAAAGTAGTTGGAGAGAAACTCGGTAACTGTTTGTATGAGTATTTCAATACTTTCCAGCATATGATTAACTTGTTCTGGGATTGCGGTTCAATCGTAGGTCCTGGACGTGGTTCAGCAGTTTGTTTCTTAAGTAACTATCTTCTTGGTATAACTCAGCTTGACCCGTTGAAGTGGGGACTTAAGTATTGGCGTTTTCTTAATGAAGAGCGTGTAGAGCTTCCTGATATTGATATTGACCTTACTCCTTCAAAGAGAGCTGCTGTTTTCGCCGCCCTTCGTAAGGAGCGTGGAGAGCTCAACGTTATTCAGGTTTGTACTTATGGTACAGAAGGTACTCGTTCTGCAATCGCCGCGGCTTGTCGTGGTTATCGTTCAGAATGGTATCCTGATGGTATTGATACAGATACAGCACAGTATCTTAGCTCACTTATTCCTCAAGAGCGTGGATTCCTCTGGTCAATTCATGATGCCGTTTATGGTAATGAGGAAAAGGGTAGAGCCCCTATCACAGCATTGGCAAATGAGCTTGATAAATATCCAGGTCTTCTTGAAATCATCGAGTCTATTGATGGTCTTGTAAATAAAAGAGGACAGCACGCATCGGGTGTTATTCTTTATAACGATTCTCCATTTGAAACTGGAGCAATTATGAGAAGCCCGAATGGAGATTTGACAACACAATATTCTCTTCACGAAGCAGAGGAGCTTGGAGACGTTAAGTATGACTTCCTTGTAACTGAAATTTGTGACAAGCTCACAATTGCAATTAGCTTACTTCAGAAGGATAATTTAATTGACCCAACTTTGAATTTAAGATAGGTTTATAATAAGTATCTTCATCCTGACGTTCTTGACCTTAACAATCAAAAGATTTGGGATGCACTTAGTAATGGCACAGTTCTTGATGTATTCCAGTTCAGTACAGGTGTTGGTCTTGCAACTGCAAAGCAGGTTAAGCCGCAGAATCCTACTGATATGCTTAACGCAAATGCGTTGATGAGACTTATGGGAGAACCTGGAGAGGAAAGACCCCTCGATAGATATTGCCGTCTTAAGGAAGATATGAGGGCATGGTATATGGAAGCAAAGGGTGCTGGTCTTACAGAAGAGCAGATTAAAACTCTTGAACCATATTATCTTCCTAACTGTGGAGTTCCTTCTTCACAGGAGGATATGATGGAAATCTGTATGGACGAAAAGATTGCAAACTTTAGTCTTTCAGAAGCAAATGCGACAAGAAAGATAGTTGCAAAGAAGAAGATGGACCAGATTCCTGCTCTTCACGAAAAGTTTGTAAATGCTTGTCCAACAAAGAGATTTGGCGAATATGTATGGAAGACAACAATGGGTCCTCAGATGGGATACTCATTCGCAAAGCCTCATGCTCTTGCTTACTCATTCGTTGGTATTCAGACTCTTTATCTTGCAACAACATATTCTGATATTTATTGGAATTGTGCTTGCTTAATTACAAATGCCGGCGGCGCAGATTTACTTGACACAGAAGATGTGGACAAGGAGCTGGAAGAAATGGCAGAGCAGGATATTGAGGAAATTGATGAAGATGACCTCATTGAAGCAGTTAATAAGAAATATAAGAACAAGAGCGTTAACTATGGTAAGATTAGTGTTGCTCTTGGTAAGTCTAAAAAGGCAGGCATTAATGTTTTGCCGCCAGACATCAATAAATCAGACCTCATCTTTAAGCCAGATGCAGAGCGTAATGCAATTATTTATGGTTTGAAGGGTATCGACAGAATTGGTACAAGTCTTGTTTATGAAATTATGGAGAACCGTCCTTATACTTCTCTTGAAGATTTTACTAATAAGGTTAAGGTTAATAAGACTCAAATGGTTTCATTAATTAAGGCGGGCGCATTTGACAATATTTATGGTGACAGAGAGAATACAATGAATTCTTATCTTGAACTTATTGCAGATAAGAAAAAGCGTATCACTTTGCAGAATATGACAATGCTGTATAATAAGCAGCTCATTCCAGAAGAGCTGTCATTTGAAGCAAAGGTTTATAACTTCACTAAGTATATCAGAAAGTTTAAGCAGGGAGATTATTATTACCTCAACCATATTGCAATGAGATTCTTTATAGAGAATTATGACACAGATGTACTTGTAGATATGGTAATTGATGGTGAAGATAATCATGCTCTAATTAAACAGTCAACATGGGATAACACCTATGATAAGGCAATGAATCCAGTAAGAGCATGGATGAAAGCAAATCAGGAAGAAATCCTCAGCGCGTTGAACAGAAGTCTTTTCGAAGATGTTCGTAACAAGTATGCTCTTGGTTCAATTGATAAATGGGATATGGATGCTCTTGGTACATATTGCCACAATCATGAACTTGCAAATCTTAACAAAAGAGCATATGGAATTGTGGATTTTGAGAGTCTTGACCCAGAGCCAGTAATTGCGTCTGAATTCACAACAAAGGATGGCGGCGTAATTAGAATGTATGAGATTTCAAGAATCTGCGGAACCGTTATTGATAAGGATAAGAATAAGAGTACAGTAGTTCTCTTAACTCCTACAATGCAGGTTGTAAACGTAAAGGTTTGGAAAAATCAGTATGCAAAGTGGGATAGACAGATTAGTAGAAAGAATCCTGATGGTACTAAGACGATTATTGAGAAGAGCTTCTTCGCAAGAGGTAATAAGCTGATTATAACTGGTATTCGTCGTGATGATGATTTCGTACCTAAGAAGTATAAGAGTACTACTCTTCCTCTCTTTGAGAAAATTGAAGAAATGGACGAAGAGGGATTCATCACAAAATCTACAACAGAACGTGCGGAGGTAGAGGAGTAATGGCAACAATTGGTTTATATGATATAGACCTGCATCACGGGAAGGCTTTTTCAATAAGCCTTCCTCTCATGTAGGCTTACGCAAGGCTTAAATCAGAAGGACATTAGGTTATTATGATGAAGCCTTATGAAAAGACAGGAAGATACAATCAGATTTTTTACTTTAAAGATAATCCGAAATTGGAGGTTCCGAAGAAACTTATCATCAATCAAGATAAAGGAAAATTTTGTGGTTTTGGCTTTTATGGAACGTCTGGTATTTCTTCAAAGACGATGGAGTTTGCTCCTTCATTCGAGCCTTATGACTTATTCAGCAACAAGATTAAAAATATAACCTTGTATAAGTCAATCAGAAACAATAGTATAATTGATTGGAGAGAGAAAAATTTTGCGGGAGCTAAAGGCGGAGCAGCAATAACTTATGTTACCGATAGAAACTTCCTTGATGAAGAAGATTGGGAAGAAATCTTTGACCATTATGATAACAACATTGATTTCATTTATAGTTTAAAAGTTGATAAATCTGAAGAAGATAAGATGTTTAAATTTCTTAAGAAACCATATGGTAATCATACAAGAATAGTTGTCCCTTGGCAATTAGACGCAGATAAGCTGATTTATTTATCGTCCTGCCGCGGCGTCGTTTTTAATACTAATAGCGCTATGGAATTAACAGCACAAATCCTTATATCAAAAATACTTGATATAAAACTTCCAATGTACTCAACATATGAAACTGACCCATTTATCATTGATTTAATTCACTGGAATAATGCAGGAAGAATTTCTTTCAAAGAATTTCTTGGAATCAACTGGGACCCAAATAAATACATCACATTCCCATATCGATTAATGCTCCAGCAAGACCCTACAAAAATCACATATGATGAACTATGTGAAGAATATTTCGTGAAGTGAGATTCTTGACTTTACTAATCAATTATGTTATAATTATAATATAAAGGAGGGATTGATATGGATTATACAAACTTTTCATTAGACATTTTGAAGTTCGAACTCGAAAAGAAAGAAAAAGAACTTCTTAATGAATCGCTTAATTTATTCACCTACAATCCTCGAATCTCCGAACTTACTTAGGAGATTAAGGAATTATAGGAAGAAATCAACAAAAGGGAGGACTAAGTAAATGGCAGAACCAATTAAAATTGACCTTTGCGGAGAGAATGGTAAGTTAAAGTCTAAGGAAGATTTTCTCAAAGACATGGAGAAACTTTACACCGAGCTTGGTGGAAAAGAAAATGGTCCTTGCTACATGGATTTATTTACTGCTCCAGAAAACAGCTTCAGCCCTGACGATGTTCTTGACAGACAGCAGTTTATCGAACGTAAACTTTATATCGACGCAATTGATGGTGAACTTGCACAATATGTTCTTGAACGTATTCAGTTCTGGAATTCTGAAGACGCTTTCGATGAAACTCCAGTTGAGGAGAGAATTCCAATTCAGGTTTATATCAACTCACCTGGCGGCGAACTTATTTCAACCCTTCAGATTGTTGATGCGATAAGAAATTCTAAGACTCCTGTTTATACAATTGCAACAGGTTCAGCTTATAGCGGTGGCTTCTTCATTTGTATTGCAGGACACAAGCGTATGGCATATCCTAACGCCTCATTCCTTTTCCATGAAGGTAGTACGGTTATTGCAGGTAATGCCGATAGAGTTGACCAGAACCACAAGTTCTATGTTTACCAGCGTAAGCAGTTAAAGAATCTTGTTCTTGGTACAACAAAAATTTCTAAGAAGTTATACGAAGAACAGAAAGATAGAGACTGGTGGTTCGATGTTAAGAAAGCTATTGAACTCGGTGTTATTGATGAAATTTGCAATGATGTAAATGGAGGTTTATACGAAGATGAAGACAACGAAGATTGAAGAACTTTTTGCGGGAGTTCCAAATAAAGATGGCTTTGATACAATGATGCAATTTGTTCAATTGCCTGATGAACAGTTCGACCAGCTGTGGCCCAGCTTTAAGCAGAGCTTCATGGATATTATTAAGTCAGAAAAGTTCCAGAGAGAACAGAAGGAAGCTCTTACTCTTGTTCCAGGTGTTACAACTGAGACCTTGAAGGAGGAAAAGGAATACTACGAGGAAATCATTCATGACATTTCTCAGGAGCCTGACCTTTCAGATAACAAGAAGGAATTCTTTGTAATTCTGTTTAACGCTCTTGCAGATATTCATGAGCAGCTTCTTGTAAGCGGAAGAACTCAGGTTGAAGTTAAAATCACAAAGCTCAACCCTGATGCAGTTATTCCTCAGTATGCACATCCTACCGATGCAGGAGCTGATATTTCAGCAGTTGAGACAGTTACAATTCAGCCTGGTGAAACAAAGATTGTTAAGACCGGTATCGCAATTGCAATCCCTGCGGGTTATGAGGTTCAGATTAGACCTCGCTCTGGTCTTAGTGTAAAGTCTAAGTTGAGAATTCCCAATACTCCCGGTACTATCGATACAGAGTATCGCGGCGAAATTGGAGTTCCTATTTGGAACGCAGGTGATATTCCTTATGTTATCGAAAAGGGAATGAAAATTGCTCAGATGTTGATTGCTCCTACACCAATGATTAAGTGGAATGAGGTTGCAACAGTAGATGAGCTGGGAACCACTTCTCGCGGCGATGGTGGTTTCGGAAGTACAGATAAGGCGGCAAACGCAGGATGATTTAAGTGGCTAAACTTAAATATGAAGATATAAAATCAGAAGTGGAGTTAGAGGGTTGGAAACTTCTCTCTGACTCCTATACCAATTTAAAAACTCAAATGAATTTCATGTGCCCCAACGGACATGAAAATTATTTTACAATGGAATACTGGCGCCGCCATAAGCAGTGTCCAATTTGTAAGAGTAATAAGTATTATCAGATGAATGATTCTGCTCCTAAGAGCAAGGGCTTTAGAATCTTAGCTTTTGACCAAGCAAGTATTACGAGCGGCTGGTCCGTTTTTGATGATGAAGAATTAATCAAATTCGGTCATTGGGAATCTGACGGTTCTCATAGCACAGAAAGAATTATGAAGACCAAGCAATGGGTTGCTTCAATGATTTAGATGTGGAAACCCGACTTAGTAGTATTTGAAGATATTCAGTTACAAGTTTTCGATGGTGGAGAGCAAGTAGTAACCTTTAAGAAACTTGCTCATTTACAAGGTGTTCTTAAGAACTACTGCTATGAAAATGGTAAGATTTATAAAATTGTGCCGCCTGCCACATGGAGAGCTTTTAACGAAGTTAAGGGAAGAAGCAGGAATGATAAGAAAAAGAGTGCATAGCTGATTGTTAAATCGCTTTATGATGTTAATGTAACACAAGACGAAGCAGATGCCGTTTTAATTGGTCGTTGGGCGGCAAATGATAGAAAACGAAATGCTATGGTATAGTTTGGATAAACGAAAACCCCTCACATTTGTGAGGGGTTCTTTTTATTTTATGAAGGGTTCGAGAAGTTCAAGCTCTCCAAAAGTTAAGCCGAGAGGTTCAAGCTCGTCAAGTGAGAAGTAAATGTCAGGGAGAGTGATTTGTCTATTATTTATTTCCATAATTTTTAAACCGCACTCCTCAACACACTCTTCTTTAATCTTGAAGCCGCCATCTTTGTTGACGATAAATTTACCATCTTCATTTTTCTCGGCATATTGTTTAAGAAGGAGAAACTATTGTTCATTGATTAACTCCTCTTCTTCTCGAATTACTTTTGATATTTTAATAAACTTGTATTGAGTGTTAATATCAAAAGTTTTCTCTTTTATTTTGTCAATTATTTTTGACAATTCCTTTAATCTCTCTGTTGAACAAATCATTATCGTACTCCTCCTATCTCAAATAAGTTTCCAAGTGTAACCCATGTATCCGCAGCATATTGCTCGTCTGCACGAGCTAAAATTTTAATGTCTGCGGCATTACAAGACCGAGTTGTTTGTGGTGCTGGAGAAGGTGGCTATATATTCATTGAAACACTGTGCCAATCAATATTATGCACGTGGTCATGGAATCCTTCGATTCCTCCAACTGCCGCTTCAATTTCCCCTCTCATATTATTTACTGCACTATCAATTGCTTCATAAATAGGACCGCTACTATTATTAATTTCATTAGCAATATATTCATCAAGTTTCCAATGAGTATTCGGGTCAACGATAGAACCAAAACTAATAAACAAGTTTCCATCTGAATCAACTAACATTTTTGCATCAGGAATGGTTATTTTATCAGAAAGGTTAGCTGCATTTGTTTCTCCCTCAATAGTGCCTCCGAAAGAAACTGTACCATCTTTAGTAACTGCGAACAAGTTACTTACTTTATCTCCATTCTAAACACAGCATACTAATAATCTTTGATTACCATTTCCTGTTGCATTAGCATCATTCATACTTGGATTATTTAAATATAAACCTACTGTTGAATCGACAGATGTTGGTGTTCCACCGCCAGCTTCTCTACTTGCATATGTTCCTTCAGGCAATATATATACTATTTTAGCTTTCTTAATAAGAACACTTCCTGCTTCTTCCCAGTAATAAAGTGTCTGAGTTGTTCCATTTCCATATACTGGAGCAGCAGTTGAATCTACGCCATTATAAAAAGTAATAGAAGTATTTGCAGCGAAATCTCCACCATTATTAATGAAACACTTTTTAGTATTATTTCCATGTATATCTCCGATATTAAAATAATAATTAGTAACAGTTTGACCACTTCTACTAACACTAACTCCATATTTTGTTAAGACTTTCTAACTTATATGGCTTTCATCAGTACCAAGGTAAACATTTGTAAAAGGAACTGTTGTAACTCCATTCTTTGTGTAAGTAGTTACATTAGTATCTCTTCTAATTTCAATAGAGGTCTTATCAGGTTCATTACCAAATAAGTATGTTGCAATTAAGTCATTAGTGAACTCATTTCCAGTAGCATTGAAAAAGTATGTTGTAATCTATGTTTCTTCATCAGTTTCGCTGGAAGTATGCCAATTAGGAATTTCCTTTGGTGTAGCATAGCCGAAACTTCCATAGGTAAGAGGTCTTACTTTATCAGTAAACTTATCGCCGCCAGATTTCTATACTGCAAGAGTATTACTTACCATCATTTCACCAATAAGTTTAATGATTGCACTTTCTCTAACACCATCAGAAGAAGCAGTTGTTTGGAAGATTGGCTCTCCATTATTATTATAAAGATAGAAACCAATTTCATCTCCAAGGGTATCTTCTTCAGAAATTGCTCCATTATTCTCATTGTTAAATGAATAACCTGCTCTTAATTTAATATTACCATCTGCTACAATACTTAATCCATATTTATTAAATATCGCCGCATCATTGATATTCTTCGCATCAGTTGTAAGAGCCTATGGGTCACGATAAGCTACAATACCGTCTTTGTCCCATGAGAAGTAAACGTAAGCGCTATCAGCAATTCTTATCTTACCTGCATCAAGGGTACCAACTTTAATGTAGTCGGCATTAATACCACTTGGTCCTACACCAACACTCCAGTGCTGTCCTCCATCATTTGAGAAGAATAAGCCCTGTCCGTTAAGAACATACTTATTAGCATGATTGTTAATATCACTACCACTTGTACCAGTGTTATCAACCTGAATATTATTCTCATCAGTATCAAGAAGTGTTAAGTCATTACTATCAAGTGCGCCCTGTAAACTTGAATTAGTGATGTTCTAAAGTGAAGTGAAGTTTGATGAACGCTTATAAATATTTTCATTATAAGTTAATGACTAAACCGAAGCAGTAACTTGCTGGAATAAATCTTGGAATGATGTAGTAAAGTTCTATACTGAGATAGTATCTTTACTTGGGTCATCAAGTCCTTCTTGAACAGCAGAGATAAGAACTTTCAGTCTATTAGGGAAACCTGTATGTTTGTTAATTCCAAACATTCCGATATCTTCGACATAAGTAGTATCAGCTAAATCAAAGTCATAGATATCTTCATATTCTTCATTCAGCGGCGCAAGGTCAATTACACTAATTGAGTAGCTAACTTTTGGTATTGCGCCATCTGCCGCAACATCAAGGGCTCCAAAATAGTAAGCATTATCACTAAGATAGTTACTATCAGACCAAGTACCTTCCTTCAAATATGGCTCATACTTCTTATAGAAGGCAGTAGAAATCTGATTGATAAGTTTAAGATAACTTGCTCTCTCACGCTTCCATTGTTGAATTTGTAAATACTCTCTATTGAACTGACCAAGTATACCTGCGGTATAAGAATGTAAGTCAATCCAATATTTTCTACTTTCTTCTAAGTCTTTGATATGATTAAAGAACTCAATCGCAGTTACTTCAGTTCCAGGTGCAAGCGGCCATGAGTCATGGTCGAAACAATCTTCTTTCCATACGTTCTCATCTAAATCGCATACTCCATTTGTATAGAAAGTTGAATAAATGAGCTGGGTTAAGATAGCTTCCTACTCTGCAAGTTTCACTTTGAAGTTTAAAT